>CAVIVH010000001.1:0-8947 GCA_963646185.1 bacterium
TATTCGGCCGAAACCCGGTTCTCGGTCCATGAATGGACGGCCTTCACCGCCGGATCGCCTGTCTCTTCCCAGGCATATGGAACGGTCTTCTTCTGCCCGCCCTTGCGGCTTATGAGCATGGACAGCATGTTCATCTTGCCCTTTATCGCCTCTGCGTCCACGTCGCCGGCCACTATTATGGCCTGGTTGGCGGGAGAATAGGCCTCACCCATGCGGCTTCCGTCCATGTCGATCAGGTCGAAGACGAAGAGCAGGGTGGAGTCCACCGCTTCGGGATGCAGTCCGCGGCGGATGTTCTCGAAACGATAGACCGTCGCGTCGCGGGATATGCGCGCATATCCGGACCCGGAGGGGAATATCGCGTTCTTTTTCAGGAATTCAAAGGGGGAGCAGGCGGCGAAGTGCTTCAGTGAGGTGAGCCCGCTCCGGGTGTGCACGGTGACATAGCCCTTGTCCGCGGACTGCTCGTCGCCGGTTCCGACCTTCTGCACGAGAGCCACGTCGGCGGAGCCTTTGCAGGCAGGGTTGGTCACTATATAGTAACTGACGCCGTTGGGAAGGGTGCCTGTCGTCACGCTCTTGGCCTTCGGCAGGGCCGGAAGGTCGTCCGCCCGAGAGGACGGAGCCGCGGCTGGCACGGTCGTTGCCATATGGGCGGAGGAGCCTGCGGGAGCGGCCGGTGACGCCGCGGACACAGCCGGGACCGCCGCAAATGCCAGAATAAACGCAGGCAGATATTTTTTTAATACGAATGTCATGTCAAAAACCGCTTCTTGACAAAAATAAGATAAATTTGTTATATTTGTCTTCGGTGCCGATTCGAAGGCATCGCAGAGACCACAGATTTTAACCTAAAAAAGAATACAATGAAAAAGACTATCCTTTCAATTGCGGCCGCCCTTCTTGCGGCCGGGTTTGTGAACGCTCAGGATCTTGCCAGCGCTACGGAGCTCTATAACTCTGCAGCCGAAATGCTCTCCATGGGCAAGAAAGCGGAGGCTCTCGCAGGTTTCCAGCAGGCTCTCACCGACGGTTCCGCTCTCGGTGACGACGCAGCCGACCTCGTGACCAACTGCAAGAACGTCATCCCCGGCCTGATTCTTTCCATAGGCAAGGAAATGTTCAACGACAAGGACTATGAAGGTGCCCTCTCCAAGATAAAGGAGGCCGCGACGGTTGCAAAGGAATATGGCAACGAAGACGTCGTCTCCGAAGTCGCTTCTCTCATTCCCGTGATTTCTTCGGGAAAGGCCCTCGCAGCAGGAACCGCAGCCCTCTCGGCCAAGAACTTCACCTCCGCAGCGGAGAACTTCAAGTCCGTGCTTGACGCCGACCCCACCAACGGAGTCGCCGCTCTCCGTCTCGTGCAGTGCTACACCAGTCTCGACGACCTCGACAGCGCCAAGTCATTCCTCGAGACAGCCGTTGCCAACGGCCAGGGTGACAACGCCAAGAAGGTTCTCGGAAGCGCACTCCTCAAGAAGGCCGCAGCCAGCCTCAAGGCCGGCAAGAGCGAAGACGCCATCTCCCAGGCAGTCGAGGCCGCTGAATATGTGAAGAACGCCCAGGCATATCTCGTCGCCGGCCAGGCAGCCACCAAGCTCCAGAAGAGCGCCGACGCCGTCAAGTACTATGAGCAGTATCTCGAGGCAGCTCCCACCGCCAAGAACGCCAGCGCCATCACCTTCACCGTGGCCGCTCTCTATCAGCAGCTCGGCAACAAGGCCAAGGCTCTCGAGAACTACAAGAAGGTTCTCACCGACGCCACTTACGGCGCACAGGCCAAGACTCTGGTCGAGGCTCTGAGCAAGTAAGACAATGATTTCGCTCGAGCTTCTGTCTCCGGCGAGAAACGCTGAAATCGGCATCGCGGCCATTGACTGCGGTGCCGATGCCGTGTATATGGCGGGCCCGTCGTTCGGGGCCAGGGCCGATGCCGGAAACACCATCGCCGATGTGGCGCGCCTATGCGCCTACGCTTCGCGTTTCGGGGTCCGGGTCTATGCCACCGTGAACACCATCCTCTATGACGGGGAGCTGGAAGAGGCCGGAAGGCTGCTGTGCGCCCTACAGGAGGCCGGAGTCTCGGCCTTCATAGTGCAGGACCCCGCGGTGGTGACGCTTGCGCGCCGCCTCGGAATCACGGTTCCGCTCCATGCCTCCACCCAGTGCGCCATACGCACTCCGGAGAAGGCCCGGTTCCATGAAGACAGCGGATTCTCCCGTCTGGTACTCGAGCGTCAGATGTCCCTGGAGCAGATAGCCGCAGTCCGCGCCGCTGTGGACGCCGAGCTGGAATTCTTCATCCACGGCGCCCTGTGCATGTGCTACAGCGGCGAGTGCTACCTTTCCGAATATCTCGCGCACCGCAGCGCCAACAGGGGCGGGTGCGTGCAGGCCTGCAGAGCCTTCTATGATCTTGTGGACGACTCCGGTCGAAGGCTCGCCCGCGACAGGGCCCTGCTCTCCCTCAAGGATTTCAACCTTTCCGGCCGTCTGGCCGACCTGGCCGCCGCCGGAGTGTGCTCCTTCAAGATAGAGGGCCGTCTCAAGGGCGCTGACTATGTGAAGAACGTCACCGGGATGTATTCCCGGGAGCTGGACGTCCTTGTGAAATCGTCCGGCGGCCGGTATCGCAGGGCATCGTTCGGACGGGTCCGCGGCGGATTCGAGCCGGCTCCCGAAAAGACTTTCAACAGGGGATACACCTCTCTGTATATTGACGGCAGCCGGGGCCGGTGGGCCTCCATGGACCTTCCCAAAGGCCACGGGGAGGAAGTCGGCACCGTCCGCAGCGCCGTCCGGCGCGGGAAGGGCACTGAAATCGTGCTGAATCTCCGTCCCGGAGTTGTTCTCGCCAACGGTGACGGCTTTGTCTATGCTTCCGGCCGCGAGACGGTGGGATTCCGCGGCGATGTCTGCAGGGGCGGCTCCGTCGTGTCCGATGCCGCGGTGAACCCCGCCGCCGGCACTGTGCTGTACCGCAATCTGGACACCGCATTCGAGAAGAAAATGGCCGCGGAGCCCTGTAGCAGGGAGATACCGGTGGCCGTAAGCGCGGTGTTCTCCCGCAGAGACGCCGGATTCACCCTCACCGCATCGGCCGAGAGCGAAGACGGCCGAAAGGTCTCGGTCACCGAAGCCTGCGGGAATGTGGCTGCGGAGAACAGGGACAGAATGGTCGCTCTGGTGGAAAGCCAGCTCGGCAAACGGGCCGGGGTCTATGCGTTCACGGTGACCGGAATCGTTGGGGATGCCCTCCCGCTTGTGCGTTCTGCGGTGCTGAACGCCGTGCGCCGGCGCCTCTCGGAAGAGCTGGATTCGGTTCCGTGCAAAACCGTCCCGCTGAGAAACACCGCCCTGGCGTCGCGCGGCAACGGCTTTGTCAGGGGGCTCAGACTGTCATACAAGTTCAACTGCGCCAATGCCCTGACCCGTGAATTCTATGAAAAATGCGGCGCGGCCGCGGTGGACGACGCTTTCGAGAAGACCCATGCCGGGGGTGCGGAGCTGATGCGCAGCCGCTACTGTCTGAGAAATGAACTGGGAATGTGCCTCAGGAATCCGGCCACAAAGATGAGGGGACCGCTGTTCCTGGAGAACAACGGACGGAGGTTCGCGCTCGGTTTCGACTGCGCGGAATGTGAGATGACGGTCAGTCTTCCGACGATTCGGAAACAAGTCTGAGAGCGAGGTCGTAGTCTTCCGCGTGGACTTTCACCTCCACATTGCTCATAGCCTCGTTGATGCAGGGATATGAGGAGGTCTGTCCGAAGACCTGAGCCGGGATGCCGTTTTCCCTGAGCATGCCGGCAGTGATTTCAGCGCTCACGGCGTTGTTGAACTTTGCCACCGTCTTCAGCGGTTCCTGGGAGTAATCTGTTTTCATAGGCTGCGGAATTTTTCCTCCATGCCCATGCACAGGCGGACCACATCTTTTCTGAGTCCCTCCATCATGAATCCGGATACGCTTCTCGTGAGCGTCACTCTGTCTTCGCACATCCTGAATGCCCGGTTGACCTTGCTATTCAGCCGGAAACTCATGTTCTCACCCTCTTCCTTTTCAAGCACATAGCCTCTTCCCTCCATGAATTCCACCACTCCGCCGCGGATTTCTTCATAGGAACCCGGGACAATGGTGTCTTTTTCCATGAATCCGAAGAAGGGGTAGGCGGCCGCGAACAGGACCAGCATTATGCCTATCTGCCAGAGGGAATCGTATCCGTTCTTGAACATGGTCTCGACATTCGGCTCGGCCATCCCCAGCAAGACGAGAACCGTCAGGATGATGACCAGTATGACGAGGAAGTAGAAAAAATATTTTACCGCTCTTCTGAGGTACTGCATAGGCGTGAGAGTCTTTACCTTAGCAAATATAGCAAATTCCGCGGAAATTGCTATTTTTGCCCTGTATATCAACAAAACGGACTGATTATGGCAGAAGATCCCCTTGAGCGCATAGCGCGTGAAGAATCGGAAAAGAAGAACGGCGGACTGAAGAAGGCCGTGTATATACTTTCCGCAGTGTGTGTGGTGCTGCTTGGAGTGCTGGTTTACAAGCAGATAAGGCAGGCTACACTCACCCGCATGGTGAGAGAGTCCGGCGGCTCGGGCTCCGGCTCGTTCTATGAGCTCGTGGAGGAGCTCAACGACGAGAAGAAGGACCTCGTGTCCCAGCTCGAGACCCTGCAGAGCGACTATGCCTCCCTCTCCTCGGACTATGATTCCATCAATTCCCAGCTGGACACCTCCAGGGCCGAAGTCGCCGCCCTTCTCGAGAAGATCAAGAAGACCGACGCCACCAACAGGGCCAAGATGAGGCAGTATGAGAAGGAGCTCGGCACGCTCAGGAGCATAATGAGGAACTATATAGTCCAGATTGACTCGCTCAACACCCTTAACCATAAGCTCACGGCCGACGTGGCAGCCGCCAGGAAGGACGCCGAGGCCAGCCGCAAGGCCAACAAGGATCTTTCCGAGAAGGTGGAGACCCTCAGCGGACAGGTTGCGGCCGGTTCCGTGGTCAAGGCCCGCGGAATCACCCTCGCCGCCTATAACAGCTCCGACAAGAAGACCGACCGCAGCAGCAGGGTGTCGCGCCTGATGACCACCCTCAGCCTGGTCGAGAACGATCTCGCTCCCAAGGGCCCGCTCACGGTCTATATCAGAGTGAAGGACCCGGACGGAATCATCCTCACCAACAGCGTCAAGTCTTCGTTTGACTTCGGCGGCGAGACCATCATCGCATCCGCTTCCAGAGAGGTTGACTATGAGGGCAAGGAAGTGGAGATGAGCATCTATCTCAACGACATCGGTTCCTTTGCCAGCGGCATCTACACGGTCGAGGTCTATACGGAGCAGGCCAAGCTCGGTTCCGCCGAGCTCATGCTCAGGTAGGAGCGGCCCCGGCATATGGTCTATGTCCATGTCCCTTTCTGCAGAAGCTTCTGCACTTATTGCGGATTCTATTCCGTGACGGCCGGCAGGGACTGCGGGCATAAGTTCGAAAAATATGCGTCAGCGGTGACCGCCGAGGCCGCCGCGAGGGGGGAGGAAATCCTCCGCACCCGGGACACAGATACTTTATACATAGGAGGAGGGACCCCGTCGGTCCTTCCTCTTTCGTGTCTGGAGCGGATCGTGGAGGCCCTGCCCGGCGGCCCCCGGGACGAATTCACGATCGAAGTCAACCCCGACGACATAACCGCTCTCGGGCCCGCCTATGTGGAGGGGCTCCGGCGCCTGGGAGTGAACCGCATAAGCATGGGCGTGCAGTCTTTTGACGACGGCATCCTGCGCTGGATGAACCGCAGACACGACTCCGACGGGGCACGGAGGGCTTTCCGCATTCTGCGCGATGCGGGGATGGACAATGTCAGCGTGGATCTGATCTTCGGCATATCCGGAATGGATGACAGCCTGTGGGAGAGCACCATAGACGAGACTCTCCGTCTGGGGGAGGACTGCGGCGGGCTCCCGAACCACATTTCGGCCTATCAGCTGTCCATAGAGCCGGACAGCGCCCTGGAGAAGCTGGCGGAGCGGGGCGACTATGCCGAGGCTTCGGACGAGGAGTGCCGCAGGCAGTATGAGCTCCTGTGCGGGAGGCTCTCCGCGGCAGGCTATCGCCACTATGAGGTGTCCAATTTCGCCCTGCCCGGGTTCGAGGCCAGGCACAATTCCGCCTATTGGCGCAGGGTTCCCTATGTGGGCCTTGGCGCCGGAGCCCATTCTTTCGACGGCCGGTGCCGCAGATGGAATTCGGAACTGGACGGAAACGGCTCCTATACCGCTGAATCAGAGGTTCTTACCCGGCAGGATGAGCGGGTGGAGCGGATTATGCTTTCGCTGCGCACGGCGGAGGGCGAGGACGGGGAATGGCTCCGGGCCAATGCTTCCGGCCCTTCTGCGGTGGACAGGCTCATGGCCGAAGGCGCGCTCGTTGCCGCAGGCCCGAAAATCCGGATTCCCGAAGAGCGGTTCTTTGTCTCCGACGAGATAATCCGCGAGCTGGTCTGAGGCCGTCCCGGAGGTTGTTTTCTCGCCAAAATTCGTTAAATTGTGGTCTGTTTTGAAAAGAACATAAACTAATAGGCCATGAATAAATATTATCAGAGACTTCAGGACATCAGGTCCATGATGAAAGAGAAAGGCTGGGACGCGATAGTGATTACGGCCTCCGACCCTCACTGCAGCGAGTATCCGGGCGCGAGGTGGAAACAGGTGAAATGGGCCACCGGTTTTGCCGGAGAGTGCGGCGACATAGTCATAACTCTCGACCATGCCGGACTGTGGACGGACACCCGCTATTTCATCCAGGCCGAGCATGACCTTCCCGGAACCGGATATGAGCTCCACAAGACCAGGGTTCCCGAGCAGGTGCTCATCCCCGAGTGGCTGGCCGCCCATGCTTTCGCCGACAAGGAGGGACAGGTCGTGGTGGCTGTGGACGGAATGGCCCAGACGGTCTCTTCCGTGCAGAATATCCGCAATGCGTTCATCGAGGACGGACGCAAGGAGAATGACGAGGACCGCGGCTTCAGGATTGTGAACGCGCCTGACCTGCTGGACGCCCTCTGGGACGACCGTCCGGGCATCCCCCAGTCGCCCATAATCACTCTGGGCGAAGAGTTCACCGGCGAGTCCCGCCAGGACAAGATCCTCTGGCTGCGCAAGACTCTTATAGACAACAGGTGCGATGCCATAGTGCTCACCGCGCTGGACGATATCGTGTGGCTGCTCAACGCCCGCGGCTCTGACGTGGAGTACAATCCGGTGATCTATTCCTATCTGATGGTCACCATGGACGACGTGAACTGGTATGTCCGCAAGAATTCCCAGAGCAAGCTCGATGACGAGACTCTCGCCAGCTTTGACGAGATGAAGAAGGACGGAGTGAATCTGCTGCCCTATGACGACATTTCCATAGACGTGGCCGCCCTTCCTCAGACCGAAGGCTTCAAGAGGCTTTATGTGGACCCTTCAACCCTGAACTATAATCTCTACAATATCATAGAGACCAATCTGCCCGCCGACGCCGTCAAGTTCGGCAACTCTCCCGTGCAGCTGCGCAAGTCCATCAAGAATGAGGTAGAACTCGCAGGCATGAAGGAGGCTCATGTGGCTTGAGAATCAGCTGGCAAGCGGTGCGAGAGTGGATGAGTGGGACTGCTCTGAGCGGATGGGGCATTACCGTTCCCAGATTCAGGGCTATCGCGGCGACAGCTTTGAGACTATGTCGGCCTATGGTCCTTCGGCAGCCCTGCCGCACTATTCCACGCCCAAGGAGAACGCTCCCGAGCTGGAACATCACGGTCTCTATCTCTGCGATTCGGGCGGACAGTATCTTTTCGGAACCACGGACATCACCCGCACGGTGCCCTGCGGTCCATGCACTGAGCTTGAGAAGGAGGATTACACTCTCGTGCTGAAGTGCCATATAGACCTTGCGATGGCCGTGTTCCCGAAGGGGACCTGCGGCTGCCACCTGGATATCCTGGTGCGTAATGCTCTGTGGCAGCACAAGAGGAATTTCGGTCATGGTTCGGGCCACGGAGTGGGCTCATACCTCAACGTTCACGAGGGGCCTCAGGAGTTCCGCCAGAATTTCAATTCCTATCCTTATGTGCCCGGAATCGTGAATACCAATGAGCCCGGACTCTATCGCGAGGGAATGCACGGAGTGCGTCACGAGAATGTGTTCATAGTGGAGGATGCCGGCACGAATGAGTTCGGCACATGGTATAGGTTCAATACCATAACCCTCTGTCACATAGACACCACCGTGATCAAGAAGGAGCTTATGTCGCCTGAGGAGATCAAGTGGCTGAATGACTATCACAAGAAGGTCTATGAGACTCTTGCCCCCCGCATGACGCCTGAGATGGCCGAGTGGCTCAAGGGCAAGTGCCAGCCCATATAGTTCCGGTGACTATACATCAAAAAGGGATGACTGAATTTCAGTCATCCCTTTTTTCGATTGTCAATTTTTGAGCATCGGATGCTCTCCTCCGGAGACCTTCGCTTCGCTCATTCCGCCGCCGATGTGGTTTGTAAATTTATTCGTTACCGACCTTGGGCAGCTTCTTGAGAGACTCGGCGATGGCTTCATCGCTCGGGATGACGTCGCTCATGGTCTTGTCGTTGAACTGCTGGTAGGCGGTGAGGTCGAAGTAGCCGGTGCCGGTGAGGTTGAAGACTATGGTCTTGGCCTCGCCGCTCTCCTTGCACTTGAGAGCCTCGTCGATGGCCACACGGATTGCATGGCTGGACTCCGGTGCGGGCAGGATGCCCTCGGTGCGGGCGAACTGCTCTGCGGCTGCGAACACTGAGGTCTGCTCCACGGCGCGGGCCTCGAAGAGACCGTCATGATAGAGCTGGGAGAGGACCGGGCTCATGCCATGGAAGCGGAGACCGCCGGCATGGTTGGCTGAAGGGATGAACTGGC
>CAVIVH010000001.1:8999-18641 GCA_963646185.1 bacterium
TGCCGAGAGTGTACATCTTGGCAAGGGGGCAGATCATTCCGGTGTCGCAGAAGTCATATGCGAATTTTCCGCGGGTGAAGCTGGGGCAGGAAGCCGGCTCCACTCCGATTATCTTGTAGTTGGCCTCGCCTCTGAGCATCTCTCCGAAGAAGGGGGAGGTAAATCCTCCGAGGTTGGAACCGCCGCCTGCGCAGCCGATGATGATGTCGGGCTGGACGCCGAGCTTTTCGAATGCGGTCTTGGTCTCAAGGCCTATGATGGACTGATGGAGAAGCACCTGGTTCAGCACCGATCCGAGCACATAGCGGTAGCCCTCGTGGGTTACTGCAGCCTCGACGGCCTCCGAGATGGCGCATCCCAGGGAACCGGTGGTGCCGGGGTGGTCGGCCAGAATCTTCTTTCCGACTCCGGTGGTGTTGCTGGGGGAAGGGGTGACGGTGGCGCCATAGGTGCGCATCACCTCGCGGCGGAAGGCCTTCTGCTCATAGGAGACCTTGACCATGAACACTTTGCAGTCCAGTCCGAAGAAGGCGCTTGCCATGCTGAGGGCCGTGCCCCACTGGCCTGCTCCGGTCTCGGTGGTCACTCCCTTCAGCCCCTGCTTCTTGGCGTAGTAGGCCTGTGCGATGGCTGAGTTGAGCTTGTGGGAACCGGAAGTGTTGTTTCCTTCGAATTTATAGTAAATCTTGGCGGGAGTGCCCAGAGCTTTTTCGAGGAAGTATGCCCTCACGAGCGGGGAGGGGCGGTACATCTTGTAGAAGTTCCAGACCTCTTCAGGGATGTCGATATAGGCGGTTGTGGTGTCAAGTTCCTGTCTGTTGAGCTCTTCGCAGAAAATGGGGTTCATGTCCTCGAGGGTGAGGGCGTGTCCGTCGGCCGGGCTGATGAGGGGAGCCGGCTTGTTTTTCATGTCCGCACGGACATTGTACCACTGTCTGGGGATTTCGTCCTCATGCAGATAGGTTTTGTAGGGGATTTTTTCGCTCATTTCGTTTGACTTGTTTTTACAACCCACAAAGATAGTTCTTTTATTCGGCCGCTGTTTCTTTTTCAATACAAAAAAAGCCGGCCGAAAGGCCGAAAAAAATCCCCCTGACAGGTGGTGCAGGGGGATTAAGAGTTTGTATGTTTATATTCAGGCTATGCCTGGATATAAGCGTTGATTGCGACAGCCACGAAAGCGAGGCAGATGAGGGAAGCGACGATGATGCCGATCACTTTGAGCCTCTTCATCCAGATGGAACCGCTCCAGCCCACTGTCTGGAACATGCTCCAAAAGCCGTGGCAGAGGTGCAGCCAGAGAGCCACGAACCAGATGATGTAAATCACCACATTGACAAGGCTGCCGAACACTGTCGTGAGAAGGGTGTAGGGATTCTCGGCCTCTCCGCCGGTGAACTCCTTGAGCTGCATGTCAGCCCAGAAGTGAGTGAGGTGGAAGAAAAGAATTCCGAGGACCACGATTCCGAGAACGAACATGTTCTTTGCGGACCAGGAGTCTGCGTTGGCGCGGCTTGCGACCTCGTAACGCTTCCAGCCTCCGCGGGCCTTCAGGTTATAGCATGAAAGATAAATTCCGTAGCAGATGTGGATGAGGAAACCCAGGGCGAGAATCGGGACGATGATGGAGATGAACGGGGTGGACATGAAGTCGCATCCGAGCTGGAACAGACCGTCGCCGGCAGAGAACAGCTTGTCGTCATTCGCGACAACACCGAACTTTCCCATGAAAGAGTCGATCACAGAGAAAACATTGATGGTGGCGTGGATGAGGAGGAAAAGGATGAGGAATGCTCCGCTTATTGCCTGAATGAATTTCTTCCCGATTGAATAGTGGAATGCGTTGGCCATATGGTTGTCCTTCTTTGTTGTTATTGATGTTGTTTGTTCGGCAAAGATATATCCTTTCTTGCAAGATTCATAATAAATCTTTACTTTTGTTTCCATCTGAAAGCCCGTTTCCCTGCGGCCTGAGGGCATGTGTTCCCTTTTGCGGAGCGGCCTCCCGGAGCGTCCGCGCCGGCGTCCGGGCTTGCGGAACGGAAAATTCAGAACCACTTCAAAACTGCTTCTCAAAGTGAAATATAAGAGGATACTGCTAAAGCTCAGCGGCGAGAGTCTCGGCGGCCATGAAGGCAAGGGACTTGACACCGCGGTCCTTTCGGCCTATGCCGGGGAAATAGCCTCCGCGGCCAAGGCCGGGACCCAGATTGCCATAGTCAACGGAGGAGGCAACATCTTCCGCGGCATCCAGGGCGCCGGAAAGGGCTTCGACCGTGTGGACGGCGACAAGATGGGCATGCTGGCGACGGTCATCAACTCCCTCGCCCTTGCCATGTTCATTAAGGAAAAGGGTGTTCCCGCCAGAGTGTTCACCGCGACCCCCATGGAGCCCGTGGCCAAATACTATATGAGGGACGACGCCGTGGAGTTCATGGAGAAGGGCGGAGTGGCCCTGATTTCCGGAGGTACCGGCAATCCTTTCTTCACGACCGATTCCGGAGCCGCCCTGCGTGCGCTCGAGGTGGGCGCCGACGTGCTGCTGAAGGGGACCCGCGTGGACGGTGTCTATACCGCCGATCCCGAGAAGGACCCTGCCGCTGTGAAATATGACAGCCTCTCCTTTGACGAGGCCATATCCCGCCACCTCAAGGTCATGGACCAGACCGCCTTCGCGCTCTGCGAAGAGGGCAAGATGCCGGTCGTGGTCTTCGACATGAACCAGCCGGGCAACCTCTCGCGGCTTCTTGCCGGCGAGAAGGTGGGCACGCTCGTACATTTTTAACAGATAATTAAAAATCAACAAGATATGATTCCCGAGAACGCAAAAGAACTCATCACCCGCGCTGAAGGCAAGATGCGCGAGGCGGTGAAATTCCTTGAGGAGGACCTCAAGACCTATCGTGTGGGCAAGGCCAGCCCTTCCGTGTTCAACAATGTGACGGTGGACTACTACGGAACTCCCACCCAGATTAGCATGGTCGCCTCGATCACCACTCCCGACGCCAGGACGCTCGCCATCCAGCCCTGGGAGAAGAGCATGATCAAGAAGATCGAGAAGGCCATCATCGACGCCAACATAGGACTCACCCCCTCCAACAACGGCGAGGTGATCCGCTGCGTCGTGCCCCCCATCACCGAGGACAGGCGCAAGGAGCTCATCAAGAAGGCCAAGGCCGCAGGCGAGACCGCCAAGGTGAGCGTGAGGAATTCCCGCCGCGACGCCGTGGACGCCCTCAAGAAGCTGCTCAAGGCCGAGAGCCTGAACGAAGACGCCGAGAAGGAGTCCGAGGACGAGGTGCAGAAGCTGACCGACAAGTTCGTCAAGGATGTGGACACTGTCATCTCCGCCAAAGAAAAAGAGATAATGACGGTGTAATCGGAATAAAATTTATATCTTTGCCGGCACTATGATGGACACACGATTTAACGGCCGATTTTTCTTTTTCCGCTTTCCTAAAAGATAGTGGTCCGGACTTCGTGTATGGTCATAGATTGACATCAAAGAGAATTACAGAGGCTGTCCGGATATCCGGACGGCCTTTTTTATTGGAAGATTTATGCAGAAAAGAGTAGCTATACAGGGTTTCTCCGGCTGCTTCCACGAGGAGGCCGCGAGGAAATTCTATGGCGGGACCTTCGGTCTGATGCCGGAGATAGTCGAGTGCGTCACCTTCGACGACCTCTTCAAGTCCATCCAGCAGGGCAAGGCCGACGCCGCGGTCATGGCCATCGAGAACACGATCTCCGGCGGACTGCTCCCCAACTTCGAGCTGTTGCGCAAGTATCCCCAGAAGATCAAGGGCGAGATTTATCTCCATATCCATCAGAACCTCATGGCCCTGCCCGGCCAGAAGATCGAGGACATAAAGGAGGTGAGGTCCCACTACATGGCCATAAACCAGACCCGCCAGTTCTTCGAGACCGAGTGCCCGTGGATGAAGATGGTGGAGTCCGAGGACACCGCCAAAAGCGCCGCCGATGTGGCCCAGGGCCATCTCGAAGGCGTGGGTGCCGTGGCTTCCAGGCTGGCCGCCGAGATCAACGGACTGGAGATTCTCCGCGCCGACATCGAGACCTTCAAGACCAACTTCACCAGGTTCCTGATCCTGGACGATTCCATCAGCGTCCCCGAAGAGCAGATCAACAAGGCGTCCATATGCTTCACCCTGCCCCACAAGCCGGGCTCGCTGACGCACATCCTCACCATCCTGTCCTTCTATGACATGAATCTCACCAGAATCCAGTCCCTCCCCATCCCCGGGATGAAGTGGCAGTACTTCTTCTACATAGACATCACTTTCGAAAGCCTTGAAAGATATCACCAGGCGCTGGATGCCGTGAGACCTCTCATCGAGGACATGAATATTCTGGGCGAATACACTTCTGCGCTATGATCATCGCACCCGCACACCGGACCGAGAGCGTCCGGGAATATTTCTTCTCCCTGAAAAACAAGGAGATAGCGCGTCTCAACGCGGAAAGGGCCCTCAAGGGCGAAGACCCTGTCATAAATCTGGGCATAGGCTCGCCCGACGGCATGCCTCCCAAGGCCGCCGTGGACGCCCTGCGCGAAAGCGCCCTGCTTCCCGACAGCCACAAGTATCAGGGCTACACCGGACTGCCGGTCCTGCGCCGCGCTTTTTCCGACTGGTACCGCAAATATTACGGGGTCACTCTGGACCCCGACACCGAGATTCAGCCCCTGATGGGCTCCAAGGAGGGAATACTAATCACCTGTCTCGCATTCGTCAACGAGGGAGACAAGGTGCTCGTTCCGGACCCGGGCTATCCCACCTACACCTCTGCGGGACTCATCGCCGGCGCGGAGATAGTGAAATATGACCTGACTGAGGAGAACGGCTGGATGCCCGACTTCGACGCTCTGGAGAAGACGGACCTTTCGGGAGTCAGACTCATGTGGACCAACTATCCCGGAATGCCCACCGGCGCCAAGGCCACCCCGGAGCTCTACCAGAAGCTCGTGGACTTCGGCCTCAAGCATAAGATTCTGATAGTCAACGATAATCCCTATAGCTTCATACTCAACGATAACCCCACCTCCATCCTCGCCGCCAGGGGAGCGAAGGAGTGCGCCATAGAGCTGAACTCCCTGAGCAAGGCCCACAACATGTCCGGCTGGAGAGTCGGAATGTTCGGCGCCGCTCCGGACTATATCGCCGAGCTGCTCAAGGTGAAAAGCCAGATGGACTCCGGCACCTTCAAGCCCGTGCAGGCCGGTGCAATAGCTGCCCTTTCGCAGGGCGACGACTGGTTCCGTGCGCTGAACGAGGGCTATGCCAGGAGAAAGGAACTGGTGTGGAAGCTCTTCGACTATCTGGGAGCCGAGTATGACAGGGACACCGCCGGACTTTTCGTATGGGGACGCATATCCCCCGGCAACCGTCTTCTGGAAGGGACTTCGGAGGGAAAGCCGCTCGGAGAGAGGATTTCCGACAGACTGCTCTACGGGGCGGGAGTGTTCATCACTCCGGGCTTCATCTTTGGCCGCAACGGAGATAATTACATAAGGGCATCGCTCTGCGCGACGGAAAAGGTCATCGCGGACGCCACAGAAAAAATCAAGAAACTTTAAGCATATGAAAGAATTGGAACTGACGCCGGTGACGGAATGGGGTTTCTTCACCCTTCCCCGTCCCATGGTCATAGCCGGCCCCTGCAGCGCCGAGAGCGAGGAGCAGGTGATGAAAACTGCCGCAGGACTTAAGGAACTGGGCCTCAATGTGTTCAGAGCCGGAATATGGAAACCGCGCACCCATCCGGGAAGCTTCGAGGGAGTGGGTGTCCCCGGTCTGAAATGGCTCCAGAAGGTCAAGTCCGAGTACGGAATGAAGGTGGCCACCGAGGTCGCCAGCGAGAGGCACGTCTTCGAGTGCCTGAAATATGGAGTGGACATGGTCTGGCTCGGAGCCAGGACCACCGCCAACCCTTTCCTGGTGCAGGAGATTGCCGACGCCCTCAAGGATACAGACATCCCGGTTCTCGTCAAGAACCCGGTCAACCCCGACCTTGACCTCTGGATCGGAGCCCTGGAGCGCCTGAACAGAAACGGCATCACCAAGCTCGGCGTCATCCACAGGGGCTTCTCCTCTTCGCAGAAGATCGCCTACAGGAACGAACCCGGCTGGAACATAGCCATAGAACTGAGGACCCGCTATCCCAGGCTTCCCTTCTTCGCCGACCCCAGCCATATGGGCGGCGCCCGCCAGTATATCCTGCCCCTTTCGCAGCGGGCTCTGGACCTGGGACTTGACGGACTCATGATTGAGTCTCACTGCGACCCGTCCAGCGCGCTCAGCGACGCTTCCCAACAGCTCACGCCCGAAGACTTCGGCAAGCTCATGTCGAAGCTTGTGGTGAGGGACAACGACACCGACAGCTCTTCCTACAGGGAGGGAATCGAGCAGCTCAGGGCCCAGATAGACGTGATTGACGAGAATCTCCTCTATGCCTTCAAGCAGAGGATGGCAGTGAGCACGAAAATCGGCAACTATAAGAAGGAGCACAACATAGCCATCCTTCAGACATCCAGATGGGACCAGATTCTTTCGTTAATGGTCGAGAACGGACGCAAGTACGGTCTGTCCGACAAGTTCCTGACGGAAGTATTCAACGCTATCCACGAGGAGTCTGTGCGTATTCAGAATGAAATTCTCGAAGGGAATTCTGAAGAGTCTCTGAAAAAATAGCGCTCTCCTCCTCGGTGAGGAAAGCCACTTTGATCGGTATCTGGAAGAGCCTGTTCTTGAGCTCTCCGGGTACCGATTTGTTGTCGAGTACTCTCTGGCTGTCCTTTTCGGTGCAGACCACCACCGCAGTGGGGTGCGAAGAGGCCGCGCCCATGATCATGCGGATGTCCATCCGGGTGTAGTTGTGATGGTCGGAGAAGGTGAAACGCTTGACTATCTTGTACTTGTCGCTCAGATACATCCTGAGCGGAGTGTCTTTTGCGATTCCGGAGAAGAGTATGAGCTTCTTGGAATAGACGAAGCGGCTGTCGGCCTCCCCGGCATAGACCGGTTCAAGCTCCCTGTATCGGATGCAGGTGAAGAAGACCTTCACTTTCCTGCCTTCGGCGTTGGTTCCGGTGCAGGTCTCTGGGTCGAAACCCTCGATTCCCATGCTCCTCACCCAGCCGGACTTCTCCCAGTTCTCCATATAGGCCGGACATTTGGAGACTATCACGATGTCCGCCTTGTTGATTCTTTCCGGCAAGTCCCTGAGCCGTCCGAACGGCAGCAGCCTGTCTTTGGTGAGCGGCCTGTTCCAGTCCACCAGGACTATGTTCATCCATGCCCGCAGCCGGCGGTACTGGAAGGCGTCGTCCAGGATTATCAGGTCGGCCGGCTGAATCTCCTTGTCCCTGCAGCCCGCGCCCTTCTTGTCTGTCTTCAGGAGGTCGGGGTGGCAGAGGAATCTGCAGCCCTCCACCCTGGTCCTGTCCACGGCCACGGTCACGGAAGGGTATCTGCGCTTTATCTGCAGAGGTTCGTCACCGCAGAGGCGGGCCGAGCCGTCGCGGGTGACCTGCTGGAATCCGCGGCTCTTTCTCTTGTGGCCTCTGGAGAGGACCGCAAGGTTTTTGAACCCCCACTCGCCGCTTTCCAGCAGGGCGTCCAGAATCATCTCGGTGTGCGGGGTCTTGCCGGTGCCGCCGGCTGTGATGTTGCCGACGCATATGGTGGGGACTTCGCAGGGATATGATTTCAGCACCCCTCTGTCATAGAGAGAGTGGCGGATTTTGAGCGTGAGCCAGTATGGAAAAAGCAGAATTCTTTCCAGCATAGGCTGCAAATTTAGTCAAAATATATCATTCCTGCAGGGGAAGGGGGCTCAGACCCCATAGACATTGGCGGAGCCCTCTATGACATCTTCGCCCCAGCGGTCGGCGACATGGTCCAGAAGGCGGAAGACCTCGTCAGGGTCGTTCTCCGTCACCAGCCTGATTCTGGTTTCCTTGAATTCGGGAAGGCCCTTGAAGTAGCAGCTCAGATGGCGCCGCATCTCCAGCACTCCGGTTACCGGTCCCTTCAGGTCCAGAGAGAGCCGGAGCTGCCTTTTGGCGAGGGCCACCCTGTCGCGCACGGGCATGGGGGGCAGGAGCTCGCCGGTGTCGAGATAGTGGCGGATTTCGGTGAAGATCCACGGGTGACCGAACGATGCGCGGCCCACCATGATTCCGTCCACTCCGTAGCGTTCGAACGCCTCGCGGGCCTTTTCGGGGCCGGTGATGTCGCCGTTGCCGATTATCGGAATGGTCATGCGGGGGTTGTTCTTCACCTCGCCGATGAGGGTCCAGTCGGCTTCGCCCCTGTACATCTGGCAGCGGGTCCTGCCGTGGATCGTGAGCGCGGCTATGCCGGCGTCCTGCAGCCTTTCGGCCAGGGGAACTATGATTTTGGAGCTGTCGTCCCAGCCCAGGCGGGTCTTCACGGTCACGGGCTTATGCACGGCCTTGACTATGGCCGCGGTGATGGCGACCATCTTGTCCGGCTCCTTCATCATCCCGCTTCCGGCGCCTCTGCCGGCGATCTTGCTCACGGGGCAGCCGAAGTTGATGTCAATCAGGTCGCAGCCGTGGCCCCCGGCAATCCGGTCGGCCTCTTCGGCCATGCGGGCCGCCTCCACCATGGCGTCGGGGTCGCTGCCATAGATCTGTATGCCTATGGGCGCCTCTCCGTCGGAGGTCTTCATTTTGGCTATGGCCTTGGCGGCGTCCCGGATCAGGCCCTCGGAGGGGACGAACTCGGTATATACCATGGACGCTCCGCACTCCTTGCAGATGATTCTGAAAGAGGAGTCGGTCACATCCTCCATGGGCGCGAGCAGAACGGGTCTGCCGCCCAGGTCTATGCTGCCGATTTTAATGGTGAGAAAGTGTTAGGGGCGGCTATCCGACCACCCAGACCAGAACGTAGCGCTCGAATGTCATGTATTCCAGCTCGAACTCCTCTTCGTAGCCGT
The DNA here is from genome assembly GCA_963646185.1 of bacterium. Taxonomy (GTDB): domain Bacteria; phylum Bacteroidota; class Bacteroidia; order Bacteroidales; family UBA932; genus Cryptobacteroides. The sequence continues at coordinate 17,985 of CAVIVH010000001.1, forward strand.
CGTCGTGGATGAAGGTGGCGTCCAGGCTTCCGTCTTCCTTCGGACGGAAGTGTTCCACCTCGATCTGCTCGGAGAAGTCGATGTTGAAGGCCGACACTCTCTTGAAGATGGCTTCCTTGGCGCACCAGTAGATGGCCAGCTGCTCATTCTTGCGGTCCTCGTCGAGGTCCTCGATCTCTTCTTCGGAGAGGGCTTTCTTCTCCACTGCGGAGAAGTCCCTGTCCTGACACTCGATGTCGATGCCCACCTCTTCTTCGTCATGGAGAATCACCGCCACGAACCTGTCGGTGTGGGTGATGCTTATGTTCATCGCCATGTTTTCCAGGTAGGGCTTGCCGTTGTCGTGGTGGCTGAGATAGACTTTCTCATCGAAGAGCTCGTTAAGGAGGGCCCTGACGGCCAGTCTCTGCTTGCGCAGCGATTCGCTCTTTATATAGGAGATTTCCTCCATCTCGTCGGAGGGGGTCGAACTCAGATCGATCAGCTCCTGTTCCGTCTCGGTCACTTCCCAGACGGCGATGGTGGCGTCGTTTTCGAGTTTCTTTTTGAAATATAGTGCCATATCAGTATAAGGTCAAAAGGGTTACGATTCAATGGGGCCGCTGGTGCCGAGATAGGTCAGACCGGTCCGGTCCGACCATACGCATACGACGAAAC
>CAVIVH010000002.1:0-2657 GCA_963646185.1 bacterium
CCATGCGGCCAGTCCTGATGGGCCTGGACCACGAGGAATGCTGGATTCTGTATCTGAACAGGGCCAACTACGTGACCGGCCGTGAGATGCTCTCGCGTGGCGGCCACAGCGCCACCGTCATAGACATCAAGATGACGGTGGCCCGCGCCATGGAGAAAAAGGCCGACGGGGTGGTCCTCGTCCACAACCACCCGTCCGGCAATCCCGTCCCCGGCGAGGCGGATATCCGGGAAACCCGGCAGCTGAAAAAGGCCCTGGAGGCCGTGGACATAGCCCTTGTGGACCATGTGGTGGTGAGCGATGACGCCTTCTTCAGCTTCGCCGACAACCGCGTCTCGGCCAGGTGACGGCGGTTTTCCGGCACTTCAAATCGGGTCCGCGCGGATTTTGACACATCAAAAAATGTTCATAGATTTGTGTGAAACGCACAGGACCATGAAAATAATCAACCTCGGCGAGCGGAACACGATGCTCAACAACTATGTCGCACAGCTGCGCGACAGGACCATCCAGAAAGACAGGATGCGCTTCCGCACCAATCTGGAAAGAATCGGACACATTTTCGGCTATGAGCTCAGCCAGACGCTGGACTATGAGGCGAAGGACGTGGAGACGCCCCTGGGCATAGCCAGGATGAACGTGTGCTCTTCGTCCATTGTCATCGCTACCATACTCCGTGCCGGACTTCCGCTGCACAAGGGCCTGATGGACTGTTTCGACGAGGCCGGAGCCGCGTTCATCGCCGCCCACAGGAAATATGACCGCGGAGAGTCTTTCCACATAAGCATAGAAGCCTGCACATCTCCGGACCTGGACGGGAAGGTGCTGGTGCTGGCCGACACCATGCTGGCGACGGGAGCTTCAATCGACGTCGCGCTCAACAAGCTGTATGGTTTCGGGAAGCCGGTCTATACGCATCTGGTCTGCCCCATTGCCAGCGCCTATGCGGTGGAGTATCTGCAGAAGCGCCTGAACGGCGACATCACTCTGTGGACCGCCGCCATTGACGAAGAGCTGACTTCTCACTCTTACATAGTCCCCGGTCTCGGCGATGCCGGAGACCTCGCGTTCGGAGAGAAGAGATAGGGTCCCTTCTCTCCGGAAGCTGTGGCCGGAAACCGGCCACAACCTCTTAACCCCCTGCCGAATGCAGTAGGAGAATAACTGAAAAGGCGACTGACAAGGAGTGTCAGCCGCCTTTTTTTATTTCTGTCGGATGTAAATCTGCAGCGGACAGCCGCAGAGGTCGAAATGCGAGCGTAGCTTGTTCTCGAGGAAGCGCTTGTAGGGATCCTTTACATACTGCGGCAGATTACAGAAGAACGCAAAGGCCGGAAACTTCGTCGGCAGCTGCGTGATATACTTGATCTTCACATACTTGCCCTTCCATGCCGGCGGCGGGAAATTCTCGATCTCGGGCAGCATCGCGTCATTCAGCTTCGATGCTCCGAGCCTGCGGGTATAGTTGGCATAGACCCTGGCCGTCTCATTCAGCACATCCATTATCCTCTGCTTCTTCATCACCGAAGTGAACACTATCGGCAGGTCATTGAACGGCGCCAGGCGGGCCTTCAGCGCCTGAGTGTATTCCCTCAGGGTGTTGCTCTCTTTCTGGAAAAGGTCCCATTTGTTCACCACCAGCACGCAGGCCTTCCTGTTCCTTCGGATGAGGTTGAATATGCTCATGTCCTGAGCCTCCATTCCGGTGGTGGCGTCAATCATGAGTATGCAGACGTCCGAATGCTCTATGGCGCGGATGGAGCGCATCACCGAATAGAACTCCAGATCCTCGCTCACCTTGTTCTTCTTCCTCATTCCGGCCGTGTCCACCAGGACGAACTCATGGCCGAACTTGTTGTAATAGGTTGATATCGAATCCCTTGTGGTGCCGGCTACGGGAGTCACTATGTTCCTCTCCTCGCCGAGCAGGGCATTGGTGAGCGAAGACTTGCCCACATTAGGCTTTCCGATTATGGCTATGCGCGGGACTCCCGGATGCGAATCGTCCTCTCCGGCGTCCTCCGGCAGCTTCTTTATGATCTCGTCCAGAAGGTCTCCCGTGCCGCTTCCGTTGGCGGCCGAGATGCTCCAGCACTCGCCGAGCCCGAGAGAATAGAACTGGGGAACGTCATACATCTTCTCTCCGGAGTCCACCTTGTTCACGCAGAGAATCACGGGCTTGCCGCTCCGCCTGAGCAGGTCGGCGATCTCGGAGTCAAAGTCGGTGACGCCGGTTCCGGCCTCCACCATGAACAGCACCAGGTCGGCCTCCTCGATGGCGATCACCACCTGCTTGCGGATCTCGCCCTCGAACGCATCGTCAGATCCCGACGACCATCCTCCGGTGTCCACAACCGAAAACTCGCTGCCGCACCATTCGCATCTGCCGTAGTGCCTGTCACGGGTCACGCCGGCCGTCTCATCGACTATCGCCTGTCTCATTCCCACCAGGCGGTTGAAAAGGGTGGATTTCCCGACATTCGGGCGCCCCACAATCGCTACCAAACTCATAACTCTCTCAGTTAAAATTTATTCGCCCCGCTACTTCCTGTCCCGGGGATAAAACCCGCAGCCCACGCAGTCGCTGGAATAATTTCCGGAACAGCCGGAGGCGGAGCCCTTCTTCTTCTGCTGACCGAAGATGTCCTTGTCGATCT
>CAVIVH010000002.1:2667-6996 GCA_963646185.1 bacterium
GATGGCGATGAACGCCAGCGCAGCCAGAAATATGCTCAAAAACTTCATGTTCACCAAGTTATGTTATACTGCTCCTCCACAAACAGGTCCGGAGAGGGGCGTCCGGACAAATCGGCCGTTCCCTCCCCGGGGTCTGTCAGATTCTTAGAATATGAATTCCGAGCTGATCTGCTCGTAGTTATAGACCTTGTCGATAATCCTCGCGAAAGTCGGGGCGAGGGACACCACATGGATCTTGCTCTTGTCCACGGAAGGATCGTCCTTCAGCGGAATGGAATCGGTCACATAGACCTCGCTCAGGGCGGAATTGGCTATGTTCTCATAGGCCTTGCCCGAGAGGACGGGATGGGTGGCGCAGGCTCTCACGCTCTTCGCGCCCTTCTCCATCAGCACGTCGGCGGCCTTGGTGAGGGTGCCGGCAGTGTCGATCATGTCGTCCACGATTATTATGTTCTTGCCCTCCACGTCGCCGATGGCAGTGATGTCAGCCACCACATTGGCCCTTGCGCGGGACTTGTGGCAGATGATGACGGGGCAGTCAAGCTCCTTGGCATAGGCCTGAGCCCTTTTTGCGCCGCCCATGTCGGGAGCCGCGATGGCCAGGTCCTCGATTTTCAGGGCCTTGATGTAGGGGATGAAGACCTTGCTGGCATAGATGTGGTCCACGGGAATGTCGAAGAAGCCCTGAATCTGGTCGGCATGGAGGTCGCAGGTCATGATGCGGTCTGCTCCGGCGGCCCTGAGCATATTGGCCACAAGCTTTGCGCCTATGGACACTCTGGGCTTGTCCTTTCTGTCCTGCCTTGCCCAGCCGAAGTACGGCATGACGGCAATCACCTTGTCGGCGGATGCCCTCTTGGCAGCGTCAATCGTCAGGAGAAGCTCCATGAGATTGTCTGTCGGAGGGAAAGTGGACTGGATGATGAATACCGTGGCGCCTCTGACGCTCTCGGCGAAAGCCGGCTGGAATTCGCCGTCGCTGAACATTGTGACGTCCGAGCTTCCGAGATGTATGTTCTCCTCGGGTTTGAAGGCGTTCATCCCTTCAACCACTTTCACTGCAAAGTACTTGGAGGCCCTGCAGGTGAAAAGTTCCATTCTGTGTTCTAACATGGTTATCTTATTCGGTATGTTCTAATATGGATTCGATATAGCCGAGAACTTCGTCCTTTCCGAGACCCGTCTGCGAAGACGTCACGAAACAGGGGGGAAGCCCCTTGAGGTTTTCCAGAAGCGCGTTCTTGTAGGCCGTCACCTGGCGCTCTCTGGCCACCGGGCCCATCTTGTCGCCCTTGGTGAAGACTATGGCGAAGGGAATCTCGTTGTCGCTGAGCTCCGTCATGAAGTCCAGATCGGCCTTCTGGATGTCGTGGCGAGAGTCCACCAGCACGAAGATCATCGACAGCTCTTCCGAAAAGTTCAGATAGTCGCGGATTATGGCCTGGAGAGCCTCCTTGTCCCTGCCGGACATCTTGGCATAGCCATAGCCGGGCAGGTCCACGAGATACCATTCCCTGTTTATGCGGAAATGGTTCACCAGCCTCGTCTTGCCGGGGGTGGCGGAAGTCATCGCGAGCTTCCTGTTGCCGCAGAGCATGTTGATCAGCGACGATTTCCCGACATTCGACCTTCCGATGAAAGCGAATTCGGGAAGCCTCGGCGCCGGTCTCCCGGAAACCCGGGTGCTGCTTCCTGCAAAAATGGCTTCGGAAATCTTCATTTTGTTTCTGTGCGGTGACAATCCCTTTTCAGACCGACAAAGATACTAACAAAAAGTCCAATAATAAAATTGGGAAAACCAAAACTGCTTGTTAACTTGTAGTGCTTTTCTACAAGGATATAGATATATGGACGGATACATGGACCTGTACACACTGCAGTCGCGGATAAGGGAAAGCCTCGAGGCTTCGTTCCCGGAAAGCGTCTGGGTCATGGCCGAAGTCGCCTCCGTGAGCGTCAAGGCCAACGGCCACTGCTATCTGGAACTCTCCCAGAGCGGCCCGCAGGGAATCACGGCCAAATGCAGGGCGGTCATATGGAAGTCGAAATACCTGCTGCTGAGCCGGATGTTCGCCGCTGCCACCGGGACTCCGCTCTCCGCCGGCATGAAGGTGCTGGCGCATGCGCGGGTCTCCTATCACGAGCTCTACGGCATGTCTCTGAGCATAGACGATATCAACCCGGACTTCACCATAGGCGAGAGGGAGCGTCAGCGCCGCGAGACGGTGGAGCGCCTGCGCGCCGAAGGCCTGCTGGACCTCCAGAAGGAACTGTGTCTGCCGGCCGTCCCCTACAGGCTGGCCGTCATCTCCGCCGAGAACGCCGCCGGGTATGGCGATTTCCGCAGGCATCTGCTTGAGAATGAATATGGCTTCGCCTATATGACGGACCTTTTTCCCGCCCAGATGCAGGGGGGCGCCGCGCCGGAGTCCATCGTGGCCGCCCTCGAGGCCGTGGCCGGTACGCTTCCGCGCTATGACGCCGTGCTGATAATCAGGGGCGGAGGCTCCGAGCTGGACCTCGCCTGCTTTGACGACTATTCCCTTGCCGCGGCCATAGCCCGCTGCCCGCTGCCGGTGTTTACCGCCATAGGCCACGACCGCGACAGCCATGTGGCCGACATGGTGGCCAACACTTCGGTCAAGACCCCCACTGCGCTGGCCGACCTCTTTGTGGACGGGACCGCCGCCGAAGACGCCCGGATTTCCATGTTCGGGACACGCATCTCGCTGGCTTTCAGCAACAGGGCCGGAGCCATGGAGTCGGGGCTGGAGTCCCTGCGCCTGAGGATAAGGCACTCGTCGATCATGCGGGTGGAAAAGGCGGAGTCCGCGCTCGCGATGCTGGAGACCAAGGTCGCCGCGACCGATCCGCGCAACGTGCTTAAGAGGGGATTCTCGCTGGTCCTGGATCAGTCCGGGGTGAGAATGAACTCGGCGGCCGGGCGCAGGGCCGGAGACGGAATATCGGTCATCATGCCGGACGGCAGGCTGGACTGCCGCGTGGAAGAAGTCAGAACAGTTGAAAAATAAAGGAAGCCATGGATAAAAAGAAGTTTGACTATTCGGAGGCTGTGGCCTCTCTTGAAAAGATTGCCGCAAAGGTGGAGGACCCCTCGACCAAGTTTGAGGAAATAGGTCCGCTCGTGCGCGAGTCTGCGGAGCTGATAGCCGCCTGCCGCGCCTATCTGCGCGGAGTCAGGGACGAGATAAACGCCGCCGCGGAAGGCAAGCCTGCTTCAGAATCTGTTGAATAGGAGGTGGTTATGAAAAAGGACAACACGCCGGTCTGGAAAATGATCTATGACGGCGACCCCGGGCTGATGCCCTTCAGGGAAGTCATCGACGCGCGTCATTCCAGGATCGGGGCGGAAATAAAGAAAATCTCCCGCGGCGGCTCCCTCGCCGGGGGGCTCAACAATCATCTCTACTACGGGCTCCACCGCGGCGGGGACGGCTCGTGGGTGTTCAGGGAATTCGCCCCCAACGCCAACCGGATCTATCTCATCGGCGAGTTCAACAACTGGAAGCGCACGCCTTCCTATGAACTGAAGCCGCTGGGCGGCGGCAACTGGGAGCTCGTGCTTCCGGAGATGTTCCTGCGCCACGGCGAGCTCTACAAGCTCTACATCGAGTGGCCCGGAGGCGGCGGCGAAAGGATTCCGGCCTATGCGGTCAGAGAAGTCCAGGACCCGGTCACTAAGATATTCAGCGCCCAGGTCTGGGACCCGGAGGAGAAATATGCATGGAAAAACGGACGGCCCGGCCCCCGGAAACATCCGTTCATATATGAATGTCACATAGGCATGAGCTCGGAGCAGGAGAAGGTCTCGACTTTCGGCGAGTTCCGGCGCGACGTCCTGCCCCGCATCGCGAGGCTCGGCTATGACACGATACAGATAATGGCCCTCCAGGAACATCCCTACTACGGCTCCTTCGGCTATCAGGTGTCCGGGTTCTATGCGCTGAGCTCCCGCTTCGGCACTCCCGAGGAGTTCAAACGCCTTGTGGATGAGGCCCACGGGCTGGGAATCGCCGTGGTCATGGATCTGGTCCATTCCCACAGCGTGGACAACGAGGCCGAGGGACTGAGCCGCTTTGACGGCCGCGAAGACCTATATTTCTATCCCGGCGACCGCGGAAGACACCCCGCATGGGGCTCCCGCTGCTTCGACTACGGCAAGGACGAGACCCTGTATTTCCTGCTGAGCAACTGCAAGTTCTGGATGGAGGAATATCATCTGGACGGATTCCGCTTCGACGGAGTGACCAGCATGCTCTATCACGACCACGGCCTGGGTCGCGACTTCTCTGGCTATGGCTGCTACTT
>CAVIVH010000002.1:7006-11330 GCA_963646185.1 bacterium
CTACTTCGACTCCGGAGTGGACGAATACGCCGTGACCTATCTCGGCCTGGCCAACCTGCTTGTGCATGAGGTGAATCCCGACGCCGTGACCATAGCCGAGGACGTGAGCGGAATGGCCGGACTGGCCGCCCCCTATGCCGCCGGCGGACTGGGCTTCGACTTCCGCATGGCCATGGGTGTGGCCGACCACTGGATAAAGTGGATCAAGGAGAAGCGGGACGAGGACTGGAGCATGGGCGAAATGTGGTATGAACTCACCAACAAGCGCTCCGACGAGAAGACGGTCAGCTATGCCGAGTCCCACGACCAGGCCCTGGTGGGGGACAAGACCATAATCTTCCGGCTCATGGACAAGGAAATGTACACCTCCATGAACAGAGAGTCGGTTTCCGCCGTGGTGGACCGCGGCATAGCCCTGCACAAGATGATCCGGCTCGTGACCCTGGCTACCAGCGGTGGCGGATATCTCAATTTCATGGGCAACGAGTTCGGACACCCCGAATGGATCGACTTCCCCAGGGAGGGAAACGGATGGTCCTACAGATATGCCCGCCGGCAGTGGTCCCTCTCCGATGCGGACTACCTCCGCTACGGCTGCCTGAGGGCGTTTGACGAGGTGATGATACACTATTTCCGCAAGGAAAAAGTACTGGAGGCCGCACCGGTTCTGCTGAGGGCCGACGAGGAGAAAAAAGTGTTGATATTCAGCAGAGGATGCTCTATATTTGCATTCAACTTCAACCCTGTGGAGTCGTTTGCCGGCTATGCTTTTCCGGCTCCCGCCGGCGAATATGCGATGGCTTTCGACTCCGATGAGGACGGGTTCAACGGCTTCTCCAGACTCCGGCGCGGAGAGAGTCATCAGACCCTTCCTGACAGGTTCCCGGAGGACGGCGTTCCCTGCAGAGACGCTCTGGAGCTGTATCTGCCGAGCCGCTGCGCCCTGGTTTTGGAGAAAGTTTGACTAGAAACGGATATTATGGCTTTTTTGAAATTCAACAAGGCTGAGCTCGTGAACCTTTCTTATTCGCTCAAGAGGGAAATCATCTGCGCGAACAAGACCGGTGCCTATTGCAACACGTCCATCGTGACTTGCAACACCCGCCGCTATCACGGGCTGCTCGCTGTCCCTGTGGATGATTTCGGGCAGGGAATGTACATGTTGCTGTCATCCCTCGACGAGTCCCTGGTGGTGGACGGAAAGAGTTTCAATCTCGGCATCCACTGCTACGACACCATATACGCCCCCCGCGGCCACAAGTACATCGTGGACTTCGAGGCCGACCCGGTCCCGGAGATCACCTACAAGGTGGGCGACCTTCTTTTCAGGAAGACCATCCTGCTGGCTCCGAACAATGACCAGGTCCTGATCCGCTACGAGCTTGCCGAGGCTCCCGGGAAGATTAAGCTCCAGCTTAAGCCCTATCTCGCGTTCAGGAACGTCCACAGCCTCACCCGCGAAAACGACCGCGCCGATACCACCTTCCGGAAGGTCCGCGGAGGAGTCTCCTTCAGGATGTATCCCGGATTCCCGGACCTGAACCTGCAGCTCAGCACCGCCGGGGCCTCCTTCGTGAGCGACCCCCAGTGGTACAAGGGCATAACCTATTCCGACGAGTACAGGCGCGGGTTCGACTGTAAGGAAGACCTTTTCGTCCCGGGCCATTTCTCCCTGAATATGAAGAAGGGTGACACTGTGATATTCTCCGCCTCGGTCAGCGAGGTGGCCCCTGCCGGAATGAAGAGGACCTTCGACACCGACGTGCAGAAGACCGGAATAATCGAGGACTATCACGACCAGCTCGTGCACTGCGCCGACCTGCTGATCCGCGACCGCGGCGGCAAGAAACAGATAAATGCCGGATACTCATGGCTTTATGCGGGCCTCCTGAGGGAGACGCTCTATGCTCTTCCCGGTCTCACGCTCTATGCCGGCGGCAACACGGCGCTGTTCGAGGAGATACTTGACAGCCTCATAGAAGACAACGAAGAGAGGCTCCGCCGCCGCACGACGCAGATTGAGGCTCCCCTCCGCATAGCCGACGTGCTCCAGAAATATATCGAGTTCGGAGCCGACCCCGGAAAGGTCTGGAAGAAATATGGGCAGACGGTCATGGAAGTCATAGAGAGCTATGCCCCCGGAGTGAGGGCCGAGGCCCAGGTCCAGCCCGACGGCCTGATATGGGCGCAGAAGGACGGAGTGCCTCTCTCATGGATGAACGCCTATGCCGAAGGCCGCCCCGTGACCGAAAGGGCCGGATATCAGGTGGAGACCAATGCGCTGTGGTACAACACGCTGTGTTTTGCCATAGACATGGAGTCGCGCTACGGCGCCGCCGGCGGAGACTTCGTCCGCGAGTGGACCGGCGTCCGCGACATGTGCGGCAAGAACTTCCAGAAGACATTCTGGTGCGCGGAGAAGGGCTGCCTTGCGGACTATGTGGACAACTCCGGACAGAACACCCAGGTCCGCCCCAACCAGCTCTATGCCGCATGGCTTCCCTACAGGGCCATCGATGACGAGACCGTGGGAAGAATCGTGAGCGTGGTCAGGGACGAGCTGCTGACTTCCAGGGGAATACGCACCCTGTCGCCCCGCGACCCCGCCTACAGGGGAGTCTATGAGGGCTCGCAGGTCGAGCGCGACCTGGCCTACCATCAGGGCTGCACCCGCCCCTATCTGCTCTACCTCTACATGGACATAAACTTCAGGACCCAGGGCTCCGCCTTCATGAAAAGGGCCAAATATCTTGTGGAGGGCTTCTATGACGACCTCAACAAGCACGGGGTGGGAGCGTTCTCCGAGCTCTATGACGGCGATCCGCCTCACGAGCCCCACGGGGCCATATCTTCGGCCCTGTCCACCGCGGCCCTGCTTGGAATCGGTTACACAATGGAAAAATACTGGGAGGAATAGACGATGAAAGTTTTGATGTTCGGCTGGGAATTTCCCCCTCATATCGCCGGCGGTCTCGGAACGGCCTGCTACGGTATGGTCAAAGGTCTTGCCCACAACGGCGTGGAGACCCTGTTCGTGATGCCTTCGGCGTCGGGAGACGAGGATCAGAGCGCCGCCAGGATAATAAATGCGAGCGATGTCCCGCTGTCGTGGTCCGGCGACACCAGTGTGGACAATTTCCTCGAGAAGGTGCGCTTCCTGCACATCGGGACCAACATGGTCCCCTACATGGACCCCTCCGAGTTCCACACCCAGGTGGAGGAGGAGAAGAAGCGCCAGGTCAAGGACTTCAGGATTCAGTATGGCCAGAAATACAAGTTCTCCGGCAAATACGGCTCCAACCTCATGGAAGAGGTGGCGCGCTATGCCATGGTGGGCGGCTCGGTCGCCATGGAGCACGCCGGCGAGTTCGACATAATCCACGCTCATGACTGGCTCACCTATCCCGCAGGCATAGCCGCCAAGGAAGTGAGCGGCAAGCCTCTCGTGGTCCATGTCCATGCGACGTCCTTCGACAGGGGCAGCGTCGAGAACATAGACACCAGGGTCTATGCCATAGAAAAGAGGGGCATGGAGGTGGCTGACAAGGTCATCGCCGTCAGCGACCTCACCAGAAACATAGTCATAACCCGCTACGGAATCTCTCCCGACAAGGTGGTCACGGTGCACAACGCCGTGGACTTTAGCGGCAGGGACGACGTGACCGTGGAGAGCGGAGTGAAGGACAAGGTCGTGACCTTCCTCGGAAGAATCACCTTCCAGAAGGGTCCGGGCTATTTCATCGAGGCTGCCGCCAAAGTCCTCAAGAGGACCGACAACGTGCGCTTCGTCATGGCCGGAAGCGGAGACCTCATGAATAAGGCGATCCGCCAGGTGGCCAGGCTCGGAATCTCCGACAGGTTCCACTTCACGGGTTTCCTCAGGGGCGCCGACGTCCAGAAGATGTTCGCCCTCTCGTCGGTGTATGTGATGCCTTCCGTGTCGGAGCCCTTCGGCATATCCCCGCTGGAGGCCATGCGCACCAACGTCCCTTCCATCATATCCAAGCAGTCCGGAGCGGCCGAGGTCCTGAAATATGCCTTCAAGGTGGATTTCTGGGACGTGGACGCAATGGCGGACGAGATCTATGCGCTCCTGAAATATCCCGCGCTGTCGGATTTCGCCGCGAAGCACGGCTATGAGGAGGTCAACGCGCTGAAGTGGAACAACGCGTCCTCCAAGATCAAGAATATCTATGAATCAGTTCTAAACAAGTGATGATTATGGCCAAGAAATCAGTATGCCTTTATTTCCAGGTCCATCAGCCCACACGTCTGAGGCTGTACAGGTTCTTTGACATGGGCAAGGATTCCCATTACTACGATG
>CAVIVH010000002.1:11340-18577 GCA_963646185.1 bacterium
ACAGAACGATACTCGGAAGAGTCGCCAGGAAATGCTACCTGCCCATGAATGCTGTGCTGCTGGAGGCTATCCGCGCCAACGGCGGACGCTTCAAGGTCGCCTTCTCGATTTCCGGCTCGGCCATCGAGCAGTTCGTCAGATATGCCCCGGAGGTGCTCGACAGCTTCCGCGCCCTGGCTGACACCGGCTGCGTGGAGTTCCTCTCCGAGACCTATTGCCACTCGCTCGCTTCCCTGGCCAATCCCCGGGAGTTCGAGCATCAGGTGAACAGGCACAGGGAGGCCGTGGAACACTATTTCGGAGTGACTCCGGTGACCTTCAGGAATACCGAGCTCATATATTCCAACGCCATAGGCAAGAAGCTCTGGGACATGGGCTACCGCACCGTCCTCACCGAGGGCGCCCGTCACATACTCGGATGGAGAAGCCCCAACTATGTGTATTCATGCGAGGATGCCCCGCGCCTCAAGGTCCTTCTCAGGAATTATGGCCTGAGCGACGACATCGCTTTCCGCTTCGCCGGCAAGCGCATCACCTGCGAGTCCTATGTGGACTGGCTCAGGCAGGCCGTGGCCGACGGCGGCGACGTGGTCAACCTCTTCATGGACTATGAGACTTTCGGCGAGCATACGCCCGAGTCCACCGGCATATTCGACTTCATGCGCTGGCTTCCGAAGGCCGTTCTGGACGACGGGACCTTCCAGTTCGCCACGCCCGCAGAGGTCGCCAAGGCCTGCAGGCCGGTTTCCGGCATAGACGTGCCGGAGCCGATTTCATGGGCCGACGAGGAAAGGGACGTGACCGCATGGCTGGGCAACGAGCTCCAGCAGGACGCATATGCCAAGCTCTATGACCAGTATGAGAAGGTGTCCCTGGTGAACAGGGAGGACATCTGGAACGACTATGGCCACCTGCAGGAGAGCGACCATTTCTACTACATGTGCACCAAGTTCTTCTCCGACGGTGACGTCCACAAGTACTTCAACCCCTATGACACGCCCTACGAGGCATATATCAACTACATGAATGTCCTCAGCGACTTCATCATCCGCGTGGACGACGCGATGGACCAGCTGAACGCCGGAGCCGGGTCCGTCCACAAGGTGAAGAAGGCCGCGGACAACACCAAGGTGCCCGTGAGGAGCTCCGTGAAGGCGCCCGTGAAGAAGGCGTCCGCCAGGAAGACCGCTCCCGCCGCAGCAAAGCCCGCGAAGGCGGAGCCGAAGGCCAAGTCCGTGAAAACCACGGCGAAAACTGCGGCCGCGAAGGCCGCGCCCGCCAAGAAAACGGCCGCTTCGGAAAAGAAGACGGCTGCAAAGACAAGTAAGAAATAATGACAGAAACGAAAAAATCTGCAATGTTCCCAGATTACCTCTTCGAGGTGAGCTGGGAAGTTTGCAATAAGACGGGCGACATCTATACGGTCGTCGCCACCAAGGCAATGAATATCCAGGCCCGGATGAAGAGACATCACATAGTGATAGGTCCCGACGTCTGGATGAGTCCCGGCAGCAATCCCGATTTCCTCGAGGACCCCAACATGCTCGAGGGCTTCCGCAAGGAGGCCGAGAAGAACGGGGTCGGGGTCAGGGTCGGAAGATGGAACATCCCCGGCAAACCGATAGCCATCCTCGTGGATTTCAAGCGCTATCTCACCATAGTCAATGACATACTCGGCGACTGCTGGCGGGATTTCGGAGTGGATTCCATAGCCGGAAACTGGGACTACAAGGAGAATTTCCTGTTCGGCTTCGCCGCGGGAAAGGCGATAGAGTGCTTCTACAACTCCATGCTGCTGCCCTCCGACAAGGTGGTTGCCCAGTTCCACGAGTGGCAGACCGGAACCGGACTGCTCTATATCAAGAAGCAGGAACTGCCCATAGCTACGGTGTTCACCGCCCATGCGACCGTCGTCGGGCGCTGCATAGCCGGCAACAACCTTCCTCTTAATGAGGATCTGGACAAATGTGACGGCGATTCCGTGGCCTCGCGCTTCGGAGTGAGGGCCAGGCATTCTCTGGAGAAGGCCACCGCCGCCAATGCCGACGTGTTCACGACCGTGAGCAACATCACGGCCCGCGAGTGCGCGCGTTTCCTGGGCAGGAAGCCCGACCTGCTGACTCCCGATGACTTAGAGAGCGGGTTTACTCCTGCCTACGACAAAGCATATTCCCTGGCCCTCTCCAGACTGGTTAAGCAGAGAGGAGCCTTCCCCAAATTCATAGACAGAAAACAGATGGACCAGAACAGAATCGAAATCAATACGCCCAACTGGAAAAGCGTGATGGTCACCCGCCATCTCCCTGAGAAGCTCTCGGGACTCGAGACTCTCTCGAAGAACCTGTGGTGGTGCTGGAACGAAGACGCCAAGGCGCTTTTCAAAACCATAGACCCCGATGTGTGGCACAACAGTGTCCACAATCCCATGGCCGTGCTCAACACCGTGAGCAGCAAGCGTTTCAACCAGCTTGCCGAGGATGAGGAATTCCTCGAGAGGCTGAACCGTGTCATGGCCGAGTTCAACGGCTACATGGCCCTGAAGAGCCAGAGGACCGACCCTTCCATAGCCTACTTCTGCATGGAATATGGTCTGGATACCTCTCTCAAAATATATTCCGGCGGTCTGGGCATCCTCGCGGGCGACTACCTCAAGGAGACCAGCGACATGAACGTGAACCTCTGCGCCGTGGGCTTCCTCTACAGGTATGGCTATTTCAATCAGGTGCTGACCGCGCAGGGAGAGCAGGAGGCTAAGTATGACGCCCAGGATTTCCTGAAGATTCCCGCCGAGCCGGCCCGCGACAAGGACGGCAACTGGCTCACCTCCACCGTGGCCTTCCCCGGCAGGACCGTGACCGCCAGAATCTGGAAAGTGGCGGTGGGCCGCACCGACCTCTACCTGCTCGACACCGATTTCGAGGCCAACAGGGCCGAGGACAGGCAGATAACCTATCATCTCTATGGCGGCGACTGGGAGAACAGGCTCAAGCAGGAGCTGTTGCTGGGCATAGGCGGCGTGCGCGCCCTCAGGGCCCTCGGTCTCCGTCCCCAGATCTATCATTACAACGAGGGTCACGCCGCATTCGTGGGTCTCGAGAGGCTGCGCGAGTACATCTGCGGCGAGCATCTGGACTTCTCCGAGGCGCTCGAAGTAGTGAGGGCCTCGTCGCTCTTCACCACCCACACGCCGGTCCCCGCAGGACACGACGCCTTCGACGAGAACCTGCTCCGCCAGTATATCGGGCATATGCCCGGAGAGCTGAACGTGAGCTGGGAGACCCTCATGGGCCTCGGCAAACTCAACGGCTATGACGTGAACGAGAAGTTCTCCATGAGCAAGCTGGCCGCCAACGTGTCCCAGAACGTGAACGGAGTGTCCATGCTCCACGGCAAGGTGAGCCAGGACATATTCGCGTCCATGTACAAGGGCTATCTTCCCGAGGAGCTGTTCATCAGCTATGTCACCAACGGAGTGCATTATCCGACCTGGTGCGCCAGGGAGTGGAAGGCCGTCCATGCCCGGGTCTTCGGCGAAGAGTTCAAGACCCATCACTATGACAAGAAATGCTTCGAAGGCATCTATGACGTTCCCGACACCGAGGTGTGGTCGGTGCGCAAGGTGCTGAAGAAGGCTCTGATAGACGCTGTAAACGAGAAACTGGCCGACACTTCTATAGCCGGTCACTATTCTCCCGGGCAGGTCGTGAAAATCAAGGAGACCCTGCACAGCGACGTGCTCACCATAGGCTTCGCCCGCCGTTTCGCGACCTACAAGAGGGCGACCCTGCTGTTCAGCGACCTGGACAGGCTCGACAAGATAGTCAACAACCCCATGATGCCGGTGCAGTTCATCTTCGCCGGAAAGGCCCATCCCGCCGACAAGGCCGGTCAGGACCTCATCAAGCAGATTGTGGAGATTTCCAAGGAGCCCCGCTTCCTCGGCAAGATAGTGTTCGTGCCCGGATATGACATCTCTCTGGCCAAGAGGCTCGTGCAGGGGGTGGACGTGTGGCTCAACAACCCCACTCGTCCCCAGGAGGCTTCCGGAACCAGCGGCGAGAAGGCCGCGATGAACGGAGTCATGCACTTCTCGGTGCTTGACGGCTGGTGGGTCGAGGGCTATAAGGATGGCGCCGGATGGGCTCTTCCCCAGGAGAGGACCTTCGACGACCAGGGCCATCAGAACGAGCTCGATTCCGCCACGATCTATTCCATCATCGAGAACGAGATCGCCCCGATCTATTATTCCGTGGACAAGCTCACCGGACTTTCCTACGGCTGGATAAGCTATGTGAAGAACACCATCGCCAAGGTGGCCTGCAACTTCACCACCAACCGCATGCTCACCGACTATATAAACCAGTATTATGTCCCTCAGTGTGAGAGATATAAGGAGCTGGTGGCTGACGATTACAGGGGAGCCCGCGAGATAGCCCTCTGGAAGGCCCATGTGCTTCGCGAGTGGAACAACATCAGCGTGGTGTCCTATACCCAGCCGGAGGCTTCCTATAATCTTTCGCCTTCCGACCCGCTCAGGAGCGAGGTGGTGCTGAATATCGCCGACCTTTCTCCGGAGGACGTTGGAGTGGAGATGCTTTTCTGCTCCACCGACAAGAAGGGCAATCTGCACATAGCCTCCAAGTCTGAGTTTAAGCTCGTGTCCTGCGAGGACGGGGTCGCCAGATATGCAACCGAGGTTCTCCCCGAGAACACCGGAATGTATCAGGTGGCCACCAGAATCTTCGCACAGAACCCCAGGCTGCCGCACAGGCAGAATTTCGGACTGGTGAGATGGCTGTAGCTGCTACCGGATTTTTCGACGGTGTCCATCTCGGGCACCGTTTTGTGATAGAGACTCTTGTCCGCGCCGCGCGGGAGAGGGGAGAGGAGAGCCTTGTGGTGACCTTCTGGCCCCATCCGCGCAATGTCCTGCAGAACGATGCGCGCAATCTGCGCCTGCTTTCTTCGCTGGACGAGAAGAGGGAGATGCTGAAGGCTCTCGGAGTGGACAGGGTGGAGGTGATAAGGTTCACAAAGGAGTTCAGCGCCCTTTCCACGGAGCAGTATCTGCGGGATGTGGTCCGGGACAGGCTCGGCGCCACTGCCGTTCTGCTCGGCTACGACAACAGGATGGGCAGGAATTCCGGAGGGCCGGACGAGATTCGGAAAGTGGCCGAAGGTCTCGGCCTGGATGTGATCCGCACCGACAGAATCGACGCCGGGGCCGGGGTGACCATAAGCTCCACCGCCGTCCGCAGGTGCATTTCCGCCGGGGATGTGGAGGGGGCCGCCGGGATGCTTGGCTATGATTACAGCCTCTTGGGAGTGGTCGTGGAGGGAAACCGGCTCGGCCGCACCATAGGCTTTCCCACCGCCAACATGAGGCTCTATGAGCCGCTGAAGCTCCTGCCGGGAAGCGGGGCCTATTTCGTGCGCGTGGAGACTCTCGGGAAGAGTTTCTATGGGATGTGCAATGTGGGCAGCCGCCCGACCGTGAATCCGGGAAGCGACATCAATGTGGAGACCAATATCTTTGATTTTGAGGAGGATATCTATGGCCTGGACATCTGCGTGACCTTCATCGCCAAGATTCGCGACGAGGTGCGTTTCCACGGTGTGGAGGAGCTTCGCGCCCAGCTGGAGAAGGACCGCGCGGCGGCGATGGCGATGGCCGCTTCTCTGTGAAGGCCGAGGTGCTGAAATTCCAAAAAGAATAATTATATTTGCGATAGGTGTCAAGAAATGGGTTCTGTCTTTATGGCAGGACTCGTTTTTTGAATATCTTTTTACTCCATAGACTGAAACTTTTAAAATTTTATTGTGATGGCTGAAAATCACTATATGACACAGGAAGGTCTCGACAAGGTCAAGAAGGACCTTGCGGACGCGCTTGCACAGCGCCCTGTGATCTCGGCCGCCATAGCCGAGGCGAGGGAAAAGGGCGACCTCTCTGAAAATGCCGAATATGACGCCGCAAGGGACGCACAGGCTCTGCTGGAGGTCAAGATTGCCAATCTCAAGAATCTCATAGCCAATGCCAAAGTGATAGACGAGTCCAAGGTGGGCACCGACAAGGTGCAGCTGCTTAACAGGGTGAAGATAGAGAATGTCGCATCCGGCCAGCAGATGGAGTTCACCATAGTGGGAGAGTCGGAGGCTGATTTCGCCCACGGCAAGCTCGCCTCCACCACCCCCATAGCCAAGGCTCTTCTCGGCCACTCCAAGGGCGAGACCGTCGATGCCAAGGTGCCTTCCGGAACAATCAAATTCAAGATACTTGACATTTCCCTGTAGAGCAATGCCGACACTTTTCACCAAGATCGCCAAGGGCGAGATTCCTTCGTACAAGGTTGCGGAGGATGCGGACTATTATGCATTCTTGGACATAAGCCCGCTGGCCGAGGGTCACACCCTCGTGATTCCGAAGCATGTGGAGAAAGACTACATCTTCGACCTGGACGACAAGACCTATTCGGGGCTGTGTGCCTTCGCCAAGAAGGTGGCCGCCGCCATGAAGGCCGCAGTGCCCTGCAAGAGAATCGGAGTCGCCGTGCTCGGAATGGAGGTGCCCCATGTGCACATCCATCTTGTCCCTCTTCACACCGAGGGCGATCTGGATTTCAAGAAGGAACATCTTTCTCTTCCGGCCGAAAGGATGAAGGAGATAGCGGACTCAATACTTGCCGAATATGAGAAGCTTTAGGATTCTGGGCCCCGCGCTGCTGTGCGGCGCTCTCGCAGTCTCTTGCGGAAAGACGGTAAAGGTCTCCGGCGTCATAGCCGACGCTCCGGAGTCGGACCTCGTGGTGAGGCTGCTGGACGTGAACAGATACAAGACCATAGACACTGTGAAGACCGACGCTTCGGGAGCTTTCCGTTTCAGCGTCGATGTGAAGAAGGGTCAGCCTGAATTCATCTATATCTTCCACGGTGATAAGCACATAGCCTCTCTCCTGCTACAGGAGGGCGACAAGGTGAAGGTCACTGCCGACACTCTGGGCAACTATTCCGTGACGGGCTCTGACGAGACCGAGAAGCTGATGTCCGTGGAGAGGGCCGAGGCTTCGTTCGCCAACACTTTCGCCGCCACCACGGCTAAGCTCGAGGATCTGAAGCCGGAGTCATCGGAAGCCGCCGAGGCGAGGCGCGACCTGATGAAGCAGTATATCGCCTATTACCGCGGCAGGGTCAAGTATGTGATGGGCAACCCTTATTCCCTCACCGTGATCCCGGTGCT
>CAVIVH010000003.1:0-18386 GCA_963646185.1 bacterium
GAGGCTTGAGTCCGTAGCTGGTGCTCACCATATAGCTGAGCAGCTTCACCTTGTCGTCGGGCACGGTGTGCTTGAGCACGTCGCTCACGATGTATGGCAGGTCGTCCTGGGTCACCAGCTCCTTCTTGTCGCCCAGTTCCGTGATGCGTCTGGTCACGTTCCTGGTCTGTTCCGGAGTGAGTTCCAGGCCCAGCTCCTCGAGATTGCGCAGGATATTAGCCCTGCCGCTGGTCTTGCCCAGGGCATATTCGCGCTTGCGTCCGAAACGCTCCGGCACCAGGTCGTTGCTGTAGAGCCCGGCCTTGTTGTCGCCGTCGGCATGGACCCCGGCCACCTGAGTGAACACGTTTTCGCCCACGACAGGCATGTTAGGAGCCATGCCTATGCCGCTGTAGCCCTCCACAAGGCGGCTGATCGCCTTGAGCTGGTCTTCGCGGACGCCGGTGCGCACGCCCAGCTGGTCCTTGAGCATCACCTGCACGCTCGCAAGCGGTGCGTTGCCGCAGCGTTCGCCCAGTCCGTTCACGGTCACATGGACTCCGCGCGCCCCGTTCATCACGGCGGCCATGGAATTGCTCACGGCCAGGTCGTAGTCGTTGTGGGCGTGGAAGTCGAAATGAACGTCGGGATAGCGCTCCACCATGGTCCGGAGATACTCGGCGCACTGCAGCGGATTGACTATGCCCAGGGTGTCCGGGAGCATGAATCTCTTCACCGCAGTCTTGGAGAGGGCGTCCATCATGCGGAACACATATTCCGGAGAATCCTTCATGCCGCCGCTCCAGTCCTCGAGATAGAGGTTCACCGTGAGGCCCTGCTCCGTGGCATACCCGATACACTCCAGGATGTCGGCGATATGCTCCTCCTGAGTCTTCTTGAGCTGGCCGGCGCAGTGGCGCAGGGAGCCTTTGGCGAGCAGGTTGATCACCTCGCCGCCGCAGTCCCTGATCCAGTCCACCGACAGATGCCCGTCGACGAAGCCCAGGACTTCCACCCTGTCGAGCATACCGTCGCGCCCGGCGGCCCTGCAGATCATTCTGACCGCATCTTTTTCGCCGTCCGACACTCGCGCGGAAGCCACTTCGACACGGTCCACGTTGACGTCCTTGAGCAGCATCCTCGCGATCATCAGCTTCTCGTGGGGGAGAAACGACACTCCGCTGGTCTGCTCGCCGTCACGCAGCGTGCTGTCCATTATCTCGACAGAGAGGGGCATATGCCGCCCGGAGTCTATCTGCCCTGGCTTTCCCATTCCTCGATCTTGTCCTTCTTGGTGAGGAGATAGTCGATGTCGTCAAGGGCGTTCATCAGGCAGTACTTCTTGAACGAGTTGATCTCGAAGTGTTCCGACGAGCCGGTAGCGAGATTGGTCACGGTCTGGTTGGGGACATCCACCCTCACCCTGGTCCCGTGGTCCTTGGCAATCGAGCTGAAAAGCTCCGCAAGGAACTCGGGGGACACCGTCACGGGAAGAACGAAGTTGTTGAGCTCGTTGTTCTTGTGGATATCGGCGAAGAAGCTGGAAATCACCACTCTGAATCCGGCTCCGGCTATTGCCCACGCCGCATGCTCGCGGCTGGAACCGTTGCCGAAGTTCTTTCCGGCCACCAGGATGCATCCGCTGTAGGAAGGGTCGTTCATCACGAACCCGGGCTTGGGAGTGCCGTCCTGGTTGTAGCGCCAGTCACGGAAAAGGTTGTCTCCGAAAAAGCACTCGTCCCTGGTCGTGGCCTTGAGGAAGCGGGCCGGGATTATCTGGTCCGTGTCCACATTCTCCAGAGGGAGGGGAACGCAGGAGCTCTCAATTATGTCGAATTTCTGTTTCATGTCTATGACCTATATTAAGTCGCGGGGGTCGGTTATAACTCCGGTGACCGCAGCTGCGGCCGCCGTCAGGGGAGATGCGAGGATAGTCCTCGAACCGGGGCCCTGGCGTCCCTCGAAATTGCGGTTGCTGGTGGAGACGCAGTATTTCCCTGCGGGAATCTTGTCGTCGTTCATGGCCAGGCAGGCCGAGCATCCGGGCTGGCGGATCTCGAAGCCGGCGGCCTCCAGAACCTTGTCCAGGCCTTCGGCCTCAATCTGTCTGCGCACGGCCCAAGAGCCGGGGACCAGCCATGCGGTGACCCCTTCGGCCTTTCTGTGTCCTGCGACCACCGACGCGAAAGCGCGGAAGTCCTCGATGCGGCCGTTGGTGCACGCGCCCAGGAACACATAGTCTATCTTCTTGCCCAGAAGCTTCTCGCCGGGCTTGAATCCCATATAGTTCATAGCCTTGGCGCCGGCGTCGGCGGGAATGGATTCGCGCACGCCCATGCCCATGCCCGGGTTGGTGCCATAGGTGACCATAGGCTCGATGTCGGCCCCGTCATAGACGATTTCTCTGTCGAAGACGGCGTCGTCGCCGCTGCGGAGTGTCTTCCAGTAGGCCAGAGCCTTGTCCCAGTCGGCGCCCTTGGGGGCATATTCGCGGCCCTTCACATATTCGAAGGTCTTCTCGTCCGGGGCTATGAAACCGCCTCTCGCACCCATTTCTATGGAAAGGTTGCAGAGCGTCATGCGGCCCTCCATGGACATGTCCCTGACCACCTGGCCGGCATATTCCACAAAGTAGCCCGTGGCTCCGGAAGTGGTGATCTGCTTCATTATGTAGAGAGCGACGTCCTTGGGGGTCACGCCCTTGCCGAGCTTGCCCTCTATGCTGATTCTCATGGACTTGGGCTTCTGCTGGAGTATGCACTGGGAGGCCATCACCATCTCCACCTCGCTGGTGCCGATTCCGAAGGCCACAGCGCCCATGGCACCGTGGGTGGAAGTGTGGGAGTCACCGCAGACTATGGTCATACCCGGGAGGGAAAGGCCCTTCTCGGGACCCACCACATGGATGATTCCGTTGCTCGGGTCCATCATTCCGTAGCAGGTGAGACCGAATTCCCTGACATTGCGCATGAGCTCGTCAACCTGCTTCTTGGAAACGGGCTCGGTGATGGGCTTGTCCTGGTCGTGGGTGGGGGTGTTGTGATCCGGCATGCAGAAGATGCGGTCCGGGCGGAAGCACCTGATTCCGCGGCGGCGCAGCCCCTCGAAAGCCTGGGGGCTGGTCACCTCATGACAGTAGAGCCTGTCGATATAGAGCTGGGTGGGGCCGTCCTGGATTTTGTCGACCACGTGGGCGTCCCATATCTTGTCGAAAAGAGTATTCATGACTTGAACTTGTTAATGCAGTCTATATAAGCCTCGACCGAAGCCGCGACAATGTCGGTGTTGGCGCCGAAACCGTAATAGACTCTGCCGTCGCATTCCACCTGCATATGGACCTTGCCCATGTCGTCGGAACCCTTGTTTATGTTCTGGATCGTGAAATCCTTGATGGTCATGTTGCGGTGGATTATCTGCTTGAGGGCCTTGATGGCGGCGTCCACGGGGCCGTTGCCGGTGGCGGCGGCCTCAAACTTCTCGCCGGCGATGTCAAGGCCTATGCTTGCGACGGGGCGCACGCCCACTCCGCTGGTCACCTGGAGGTAGTCCAGTTTCACGTGATGGCTGCCGGTCCTGTCCACTCCGGCCAGCACGAGAAGGTCGTCGTCATTGATTTCCTTCTTCTTGTCGGCCAGCCTGAGGAAAGCCTGATAGAGATTGTCAAGCTTCTCGCCTTCCACCCTGACTCCGAGCATCTCGAGACGGTATTTGAGGGCGGCGTGGCCGCTTCTGGCGGTGAGGGCTATGTTGTTCTCGTCCAGGCCGATGTCCTTCGGGTCTATGATTTCATAGGTCGAGGCGTTCTTGAGTACGCCGTCCTGATGGATTCCGGAAGAATGGGCAAAGGCGTTGCGGCCCACTATGGCCTTGTTGGCCTGCACCGGCATGTTCATGAGGCTGGAGATCATCCTGCTGAGAGGGTATATCTTCTTGGTATTCAGCCCGGTATAGAGTTCGATATCCTTGTGGCACTTAAGGATCATGGCAATCTCCTCGAGGGCGGTGTTTCCGGCCCTCTCGCCCACTCCGTTGATGGTCACCTCACACTGGCGGGCTCCGGCGAGGAGACCGGCCATGGTATTGGCCGTGGCCATTCCGAGGTCGTTGTGGCAGTGGGTGGAGATTATCGCCTTGTCGATTCCGTCCACATGCTCCACGAGATACTTTATCTTCTCGGAATATTCCTCGGGAAGGCAGTAGCCTGTGGTGTCGGGAATGTTGACCACTGTGGCTCCGGCCCTGATGACGGCCTCGATTACCTGTGCGAGATACTCATTGTCGGTCCTGCCGGCGTCCTCGGCATAGAACTCCACGTCGTCCACATAGTTGCGGGCATATCTGACGGCCTTCACGGCGCGTTCTATGATTTCCTCGCGGGTGGAGTGGAACTTATACCTGATGTGGGAGTCGGAGGTGCCGATGCCGGTGTGGATTCTCTTGTGCTTTGCGAACTTGAGGGCCTCCACGGCCACGTCGATATCCTTTTCCACGGCGCGGGTGAGCGCGCAGATGGTGGGCCAGGTCACTGCCTTGGAAATTTCCACCACGGAATTGAAGTCTCCCGGGCTGGAGATGGGGAAGCCGGCCTCGATCACATCCACGCCAAGCTCCTCGAGGGCTTTGGCGACCTGGATCTTCTCGACAGTGTTCAGCTGGCATCCGGGCACCTGCTCGCCGTCGCGGAGCGTGGTGTCAAAAATATATACCTTGTTCTTGTCCATTATTCACCTTCGTTTTCGGGACGCAGCTTGCGCACGGTTACGGCAGTTCTCCACATCTCGCTATCGCGCATGGCCTTGAGTTCTTTCTCGAGGCCCTGGCGATAGTCGGGCTTGGAGTTGGAGTCGATGGAAATCTGGGCCTCCTGGCCGGTCTTCACGCTCATGTAGAGCCACTCGAAGACGGGCTTCACTGCGTCATGGAAACGGGGGAACCAGTCCAGAGCGCCTCTCTGGGCGGTTGTGGAGCAGTTGGCATACATCCAGTCCATGCCCTTTGCGGCGAAGAGCGGCATCAGGGACTGGGTCAGTTCCTCAACGGTCTCGTTGAAGGCCTCGCTCGGGGAATGGCCGTGCTCGCGGAGCACCTCATACTGAGCCTGGAGAAGGCCCTGGATGGCGCCCATCAGGGAGCCGCGCTCGCCGGTGAGGTCGGAGGTAGCCTCTCTCTGGAAGGTGGTCTCGAACAGATAGCCCGAGCCTATGCCTATGCCTATGGCCAGAGTGCGGTCCATGGCCTTGCCGGTGTAGTCCTGCTGGACGGCATAGGAGGAGTTGACCCCCCTGCCCTCGAGGAAGAGCGAACGGAGGGATGTTCCGGAGCCCTTGGGGGCGACCATGATCACATCCACATCCTCCGGAGGCACGCAGCCTGTGCGGTCGCTCCAGGTGATTGCGAATCCGTGCGAGAAATAGAGGGCCTTACCCCTGGTGAGATGCTTCTTGATGACGGGCCACACGGACATGACGGCGGCGTCGGAGAGCAGGCACATGATGACAGTACCCTTCTCGCAGGCCTCCTCTATGCTGAAGAGGGTCTTGCCGGGAACCCAGCCGTCTGCGACAGCCTTGTCATAGGTCTTGCCGGGACGCTGGCCCACAATCACGTTGAAACCGTTGTCGCGGAGGTTGAGAGACTGTCCGGGGCCCTGGACTCCATATCCAATGACTGCCAGCGTCTCTCCCTTGAGGACCTCTCTGGCTTTTTCAAGAGTAAACTCTTCGCGGGTGACGACATTTTCCTCGACCCCGCCAAAATTCATAAGTGCCATAATAGATTATTTATTTGTTTTGTTCATTCTCTCTTCGATAAGTCCGCGGACGACTGCCAGCTCACGCTCATGACGCTCGTCGTCCACATAACAGAAGGCCTTCAGCACATCCACTTTCTTTTCAATCTGTCTGATGACGATGTACATCTCGTCCTCCGAGGCCCGTGCCTTGACCGTAAATCTGTGAATTCCTTCGATTCCGGAAGGGAACACGCGCAGGGATTCGATATTTATGCTCCTGCGGGTGAAGATGTTGGAGACGGCGTTCAGCAGTCCCACCTGATTCTCCGTATAGACCGTGATCTCGTATAATTTATTCGCCATAGTCAAACCAGTCTTTTTCGTTCAGCATTATGTCATTGACCCCCTTGCCGGGCGGCACCATGGGGAACACGACCCCCATCTCCTTCACCTCCACATTGAGCAGCCAGGGGCGGTCGTCGGAGAACATCTCCGTCAGAGTCCCTTTTAGGTCCTCTCTGCGGCTCACCACCTTATAGGTCATTCCATAGGCCGAGGCGAGCGCGGCGAAATCGGGATTTATCATCCTTGTGAACGAATATCTCTTGTTATAGAAGAAGTCCTGCCACATGCGGACATTTCCGAGCCAGTTGTTGTTCATCAGCACGATTTTGACTCCGACCTGCTCCTGAAGTATGGTCCCGAACTCCTGGACGGTCATCTGCAGGCCGCCGTCGCCCACGAAGAGGCAGACCCTGCGGTCGGGGGCCCCGATTTTGGCGCCTATGGCCGCGGGGATTCCGAAACCCATGGTTCCGAGGCCTCCGGAAGTGATCATGCTGCGGCTTCTGGTGAAGCGGGAATAGCGGGCGGCGATGAGCTGGTTCTGGCCCACGTCGGTCACTATCACTGCGTCTCCGCCGGTGACGTCGGCCACGGTGTCCACGACCTCGCCCATGTTGATATAGCCTGTGCCGGGACGGATTTCCGGATTGATGACCTTGTTGTTCTCCACCGCATAGCACATTCTGGAGACGGTTTTCCAGTCGCTGTGGTCCCTCTTCTCGAGCAGGGCCTCTATGCGGGGCAGCACCGTTTTGGCGTCGCCGTTTATGCCGAGGTCCGGCTTTATTATCTTTCCGATTTCGGCGGCGTCGATGTCTATGTGTATGATTTTCGCCTGACGGGCATAGTCGGAGGTCTTTCCGGTCACCCTGTCATCGAATCTCATGCCCACAGCCACCAGCAGGTCGCATTTCTGGGTCATGACGTTCACGGCGATGTTGCCATGCATTCCGGCCATGCCTATGCAGCCGGGGAAATCAGAAGGCAGGGCGCTGAGTCCCAGCATGGTGGAGCCTGCGGGCATGTCGGATTTCTCCAGAAAGGAGCGCAGCTCCTCTTCCGCATGGGAGAGGATTATTCCATGACCGAAGACCATAAGCGGGCGCTCCGCCTTGTTAATCATCTCGGCGGCGCGTTCTATCTCGTCCCGGCCGGGTTCCGGGCAGGGGTCATAGCTTCTGATGAATGTGCAGGGCCTGTAGTCAAACTCGGCGAGCCCCGTCTGTGCGTCCTTGGTGAAATCCAGCACCACAGGGCCGGGACGGCCGCTGCGGGCTATGTAGAAAGCCCTGGCCACCGCCGGAGCCACGTCTTCGGGTCTGCGTATCTGAAAGTTCCACTTCGTGATAGGAGTCGTGAGACCGATAACGTCGGACTCCTGGAAGGCATCGGTCCCAAGCAGTGCGGTGCCCACCTGGCCGGTCACGACAACCAGCGGGGTGGAATCGGCCATGGCATCTGCGATTCCCGTTATCACGTTGGTCGCGCCGGGGCCGGATGTCACTATGACGACTCCCGGGACTCCCTTCACCCTGGCATAGCCCTGTGCTGCGTGGATAGCGCCCTGTTCGTGTCTGACAAGGATGTGGCGGAGGCGGTCGGTGTAGTCATAGAGCCTGTCATAGAAAGGCATGATTCCTCCTCCGGGATATCCGAAGACGGTGTCGACGCCTTCTTTGATAAAGGCCTGGAGCATTATGTCCGCTCCTGTCATTTTCTGCTGTTCCATATCCGTAGCGCTAGTCTTCGATTATTCTCACCGCACCCTTGTCTGCGGAACTGACCATGGCCGCATAGGCCTTGAGGCTTTTGGAGACTTCTCTCTTCCTGAAGGGAGGGGTGAAGGCCCCGATGCCGCGCGCCTGCTCCTGTTTCCTGCGGGAGGCGAATTCCTCTTCGGAAATCTCCGCATTGATGGAGCGGGCGGGTATGTCTATGATAATGATGTCTCCGTCACGCACGAGACCGATTTCTCCGCCTGCGGCGGCTTCGGGAGATATGTGTCCGATGCTGAGTCCGGACGTGCCGCCGCTGAAGCGGCCGTCGGTAATCAGCGCGCACTCCTTGCCGAGGTGCATGGATTTTATATAGGAGGTGGGATAGAGCATCTCCTGCATTCCGGGACCTCCCTTGGGGCCCTCATAGGTGATGACCACCACATCTCCGCTCACGACCTTGCCGCCGAGGATGCCCTCGCAGGCGGCCTCCTGGGAGTCGAACACCCTGGCCGGGCCGGAGAATTTCCATATGGATTCGTCCACTCCGGCGGTCTTGATGACGCAGCCTCCGCGGGCGATGTTGCCCTTGAGCACGGCGAGTCCGCCGTCTTTGGTATAGGCATGCTCAAGGTCTCTGATGCAGCCGGCGGCGCGGTCGGTGTCGAAGCTTTCCCACATGGTCTCCTGAGAGGCCATTTCGGTGCTGAACTTTCCTGCTGCGGTGCTGCTGTAGATAGACCTGGCCTCGTCGCAGAAGTGCGGGCTTTCGATGCAGTAGCCGTCCATCTCTTCGGCCAGGGTCATTCCGTCCACCCTGCGCACGGATGTGTCCACGAGTCCGCCCTTGGCCAGTTCATGCATGATTGCGACCACTCCGCCGGCCCTGCCGACGTCTTCCACATGGTATTTCTGGGTGTTCGGGGCGACCTTGCACAGGCAGGGGACCTTGCGGGAGAGGACGTCGATGTCGTTCATCGTGAAGTCCGCTCCGGCCTCGTGGGCCACTGCAAGCAGGTGCAGGACGGTGTTGGTGGATCCGCCCATGGCGATGTCGAGGGCCATGGCGTTGAGGAAGGCTCCGCGGGTGGCGACGCTTCTGGGGAGGACGCTTTCGTCTCCGTCGCGGTAGTACTTCCATGCATTGTCAACAATCAGCGCGGCGGCCTTGCGGAAGAGACGCTCCCTGTTCTTGTGGGTGGCGACTATGGTGCCGTTGCCGGGGAGCGACAGGCCTATGGCCTCGGTGAGGCAGTTCATGGAGTTGGCCGTGAACATTCCGGAGCAGCATCCGCACCCGGGGCAGGAGCGGGCTTCGATGTCGGCCACCTCGGCGTCACCGAGAGTCTTGTCGGCGGATTTGACCATGGCATCGATCAGATCGAGACGCTGAGAGCCCAGCCTGCCCGCCTCCATGGGGCCTCCGGAGACGAAGACAGTGGGGATGTTGAGCCTCATCGCGGCGATTAGCATGCCGGGGGTCACCTTGTCGCAGTTGCTGATGCAGACCATGGCGTCGGCCTTGTGGGCGTTGACCATATACTCGACGCTGTCTGCAATTATATCCCTGGAGGGAAGCGAGTAGAGCATTCCGTCGTGGCCCATGGCTATGCCGTCATCCACGGCGATGGTGTCGAATTCGGCCGCATAGCAGCCTCTCGCCTCAATCTCCTTCTTCACGATCTGTCCGATTCCGTGAAGGTGAGTGTGGCCGGGGACGAACTGGGTGAAGGAATTCACGACGGCTATCACCGGTCGTCCCATCTGTTCCCTTTTCATGCCTGCGGCAAGCCAGAGGGCGCGGGCCCCTGCCATTCTCCGGCCGTCCATGGTGACGGCGCTGCGAAGCTGATGTTTCATTTCCATGCTATCTGTTGTTTTTCGTTCAGTTCTTTTTCCCCTTACATGCAAAAAAGCCTTCCTCAGCTCGACTGAGAAAGGCCTTCGTAAGTATCATGTTGTCGTCCAATTGCTTATACACACCTTCTCAGTCCAGAATCTTTAATAATTAGGACCACTACGAGAATAATGTTAATAACGCTGGACATTGCCATTGCCATATCTTGAATGCGCGGCAAATGTATTAAAGGGAAACATGAATTCAAAACAAAAAGACGACAAAATCGTTTTTTCTAAAATTTAAAAACGGATTCATGCAAAAAATGCAGTTTTCTACGCCTCCGGAGCCTGCTATATTCTATAATATGCGGTCCAGAAAACGGTATCCGACGGCTTCGGCTATATGTCGGACATCTATGTCCGGGGCCTCTTCCATGTCGGCTATCGTCCTGGCCAGCTTGATTATGCGGGTATATGCGCGGGCGGAAAGGCTCTGTCGGGTCATCACCTTTTCGAGCATGTCCTCGCAGTCCGGGGAGAGGGGGCAGTACTGCCTGATCATGCGGGAGTCCATCTCGGCGTTGGTGCTCACGGGCTCGGCGGCGAAGCGCCTGCGCTGGATGTCCCTGGTCCGCGCCACTCTCGCGGCGATTTCGGCGCTGGATTCGTTCTTCACATGCCTGACGATCTTCGACGGCTCCACGCTGTGCAGCCAGAGCTGTATGTCTATGCGGTCCAGGACGGGGCCGGAGAGGCGGCCGAGATAGTTCTGCCTCATCGACTGGGTGCAGGTGCAGCGGTCGCCTTCGCCGTAATAGCCGCAGGGACAGGGGTTTGAGGCGGCGACGAGCATGAATGACGCGGGATAGGTCACCTTGGCCCGGAGCCGGGAGATTGTCACCTCCCTGTCTTCCAGCGGGGCGCGGAGGGCTTCGGAGACGGCTTTGGGCATCTGAAGATATTCGTCCACGAAAAGGACGCCTCCCTGGGCCAGGGAGACTTCTCCGGGCATGATGTTCTCGCCGCTTCCGCCGCCTATCATGGCGGCGAGGGAGGAGCTGTAGTGGGGCGCGCGGAAGGGCCGCCTGTGCATGAGCCCGGACTCGGGCCCGCGGCCGGCGACGGAGTAGATCTTGCTCACGACCATCGCCTCTTTTCTGTCCATGGGCGGGAGGATTCCGGCCAGGGCCTTGGCCAGCGAGCTTTTTCCGCAGCCGGGAGATCCCAGCACGATCACATTGTGTGCCCCCGAGGCAGCGATTTCGAGCCCGCGCCTCGCGCCTTCCTGCCCGGCGATCTCTGCGAAGTCCACTCCGGGCGAGCCGTCGGTGCCGTCGGCGTCTGGACCGGACTCCCCTTTTCTGTTTCTGACCAGCAGGTCCTCTACGTTCTCCCCGCCGCGAAGGATTCTGAGGGTCTCTTCCAGGTCCTTCACGCCATAAACCTCGATTCCGTCGAACTCGTCGGCGCCTCCGGCGGAGCGGAGGGGGAGGATGCAACCTCTGAGACCGGTCTTCACGGCGAGTTCGGCGAAGGGGAGGGTTCCGGGCACGGCCCTTACGGAGGCGTCGAGGCCCAGTTCGCCCATTATCAGATATCTGTCCAGTTCGGGGAAACTTTCCTGTTCCGAGGCCGCTATTATGCCCAGGGCTATGGGAAGGTCGTAGCCGCTTCCTTTTTTGTGGATGTCGGCCGGGGCGAGGTTGATGACTATTTTCCGTCCGGGAATGTGGAAGCCCATGGACTGGAGGGCCGTCATCGTCCTCAGGAGGCTTTCTTTCACGGCCGCATCGGCAAGGCCCACAAGGTGGATGCCTATGCCTTTTCCTATGTTCACCTCCACAGAGACCGGCTCGGCCTCTATCCCGACACACTTGGCCGCATGAATGTTTATCAGCATTTCGCAAGAGATTTTACCGTCTGACCCGACAACGGCAAATCTCGGAAAGTTCCCGGACGTGGGGAAAAATCCCGCCACGTCCGCAGCATTTCCGCCACAGTTTCAGAAAATCTTAAATATTCGCTTTTTCCTTACCGGTAAATATTTTTCTTTACCGCCCGGCGGTGCGGGCATTTTGTCTGTGGCAAAATGCAGGAGCAAGGAGCCGCGGGGGGCGTTACGGGGGCAGAGCCCCCGTCAGCAACAGACTGTAGTCTTCGAATCCATCCAGAGGCGGCCTTAAGGACGCCCGGCGGTGCGGGCATTTTGTCTGTGGCAAAATGCAGGAGCAAGGAGCCGCGGGGGGCGTTACGGGGGCAGAGCCCCCGTCAGCAACAGACTGTAGTCTTCGAATTATTCGAAGACTACAGTCTTATTCTTAAATACCATGACCTTGCGGTCAATGTGCTTCTTGACGGCGCGGGAGAGGACAATCTTCTCCAGGTCGCGGCCCTTTGCGATGAGCGACTCCACCGAATCCTTGTGGGAAATACGGGTCACATCCTGCTCGATGATGGGGCCGGCGTCCAGCTCGCTGGTGACATAGTGGCTCGTCGCGCCGATGATCTTCACTCCCCTGTCATAGGCCTGATGGTAGGGCTTGGCGCCCACGAAGGCGGGAAGGAAGGAATGGTGGATGTTTATGATCTTGTTGGGATAGCTCCGGATGAGGTCCTCGCTGATAATCTGCATATAGCGGGCGAGCACTATGAACGTGACGCCGTTGTCCTTGAGCAGCTTGAGCTCGGCGGCCTCCTGCCCGGCCTTGTTCTCGGGAGTGATCTTGAGCACATGATAGGGGATGCCGAACTTCTCGGCCACAGGGCGCAGGTCCTCGTGATTGCTGATTATCAGCGGGATGTCCACATTCCACTCTCCTGCCGACCAGCGGGCCAGCATGTCATAGAGGCAGTGGGACATCTTGCTCACGAATATGCACATCCTGGGCTTCTGATCGGAGAAATAGAGGTTGAACTCCATTCCGTACTTGTTGGCATAGAGGGTCTCGAAGTACTCTTTGATGCGCTCCTTGGGGATGAGGAAGCCGTTCAGGTCCCACTCCACCCTCATGAAGAAGGAGTTGTTGGCATGGTCCACATACTGGTCCAGGTAAACGATGTTTCCCTGGTTCACGGTGATGAAGTTGGAGATCTCTGCTATGATGCCCGGCACGTCCGGGCAGTGGATAAGCAGTATCGCAGTGTTTTTCATTCTATTCTAATTCTATTTATTTTTTCGTACGCATGAAGCTAATCATCCCAGGAGATGGTGCGGGAGGAATCGGGGTTGACGGCGATTCTGACCCGGAGAGTCTCCTCGGGAAGCAGCTCCTCTATGTTTTCCGGCCACTCGACAATGCAGAGCCGTCCGCTGTCAAGATAATCGTAAAGGCCGATATCAAGCGCCTCCGAAGGCCGGTTGATGCGGTAGAAATCAAAATGATACATCATGTCGCCGTCGCCGCGCCTGTACTCGTTCACAATCGCAAAGGTCGGCGAGCTCACGGCATCCTCCCTCACTCCCAGCCTCCTGCACACCGCAGTGGTGAAAGTGGTCTTCCCGGCGCCCATCGGAGCATAGAACGCAACTATGTTCCGGCCTCCGAGCTCCTCCAGAAACTGTCCGGCAGCCCTGTCCAGGTCGCCAAGATCCTTTATTACAATCTCGTGATGCATAATCTCTTACACTTCATATATCCCGAACATGGCGGAGCCGCTGCCCGACATGGACGCATAGACCGCTCCGCTGTCATAGATCGAGGCCTTGAACGGTGCCAGCTCCGGATGAGCCCGAAAAACCGTCGCCTCAAAGTCATTTTTCAGCACATTCTTCCATTCGGCCACAGGCCTTCCGAGCCTCTGCTCCAGAGGCTCGGAAGGCTCCGCGGGCGTTATGCCCCTGTAGGCCTCCGCCGTGGACACGCTCACGCCGGCGGGCACCGCGACCTCCACCCTGTAGCTAAAGCCGCTTCCCTCCTGGCCATAATCAAAGCCCTGAAGCGCATAGGGACGCAGAATCTCCCCGCGGCCCTCGCCCGTCATCGGGACATTGTACACGAAGAAGGCGCAGTCGCTTCCCAGGTGCGAGGCATATTCCGCAAGCCTGTCGTCGGAAAGCCCGAGCGAAAACATCCCGCTCAGCATGCGCAGGGCGAACGCGCCGTCGGCAGACCCGCCGCCGAGACCCGCCCCCACGGGAGCGTTCTTCTCAAGATAAATCTTCACCGGGCCCAGACCGAAATCCGCGGCCAGAAGCCTGTAGGCCTTCACCGTGAGGTCCGAAAGCGGATCCCAGTCCACCCCCTCCCGGCGGGCCACCGTCACCATCACCCTGCCGTCGTCAGACACAGCCTGGGCGACCTGCGAGCTGTGGTCATAGCGCTCCGAAATCGACGCCGAAGTCTCGCTCCACGCGTCTCCGGACACGATTTCGAGAGTGTCGCATATGCGGAAATAAGGCACGAAAAGCGTGTCTATGTCGTGATATCCGTCCGGCCTCTTTCTCAGGACATCCAGCCCGAGATTTATCTTCACATTGGGACGGCTGATCATATCGCCCTGATGTTTTTCTCAATCTCGGCCGCGACCTCCTCCCTCTGTCCCGGGTCGGAAATCATCTCCAGCACCGGCGTTATGAAGGAAATCATCTGCAGAATCCTGGCCTCCTTCTCGGGAATGCCGCGCGACCTCATATAGAACTGTTCGTCGGCGTTCAGGCTGCCCACGGTGGCTCCGTGAGTGCACTTGACGTCGTCGGCATAGATCTCAAGCTGGGGCTTCGTGTCCACCCTGGCCGTGTCCGAGACCACAATATTGTGGTTGGTCTGATAGGCCTCAGTCTTCTGCGCGTCGGGCGCGACCACGATTTTGCCATAGAACTCCGCATGGGCGTCGCCACCGGCTATGCCGTTGAACAGCTGGTCCGAGACGCAGTGCCCCACCCTGTGGCGCAGTTCGGTGCGGAAGGAGACGGTCTCCCTGCCCCCGCACAGATAGGCCCCGCCGAGCCTCACGGAAGCGTTCTCCCCCGCAAGGTCCACACGCAGAGGAACTTCGGCGTCAGTCCCGGGCATGACAATGACGCAGACCCTGACCTCGGCCCCTTCCATGGCCACTATCCGGTCATATGGCAGGGCGGAGCAGCCGGGACGGAGAATGAACACGTCCTCCAGTCTCTCTCCGGGGCCCACCGTGACGACACCCTCGCCCGAGGGCACCGGCTCATCGATATAATGTCCGTAGTCTATCATCGCAAGCGTCTAAAACTGGTCGAAGCCCCTGGCCTCGATGTCGTCTACGAGCGACTTGTCGCCCGAGACTATTATCTTTCCGTCCTTGAGCACATGGACAGTGTCGGGGACGATATATTTCAGCAGCTTCTGGTAATGGGTGATT
This sequence comes from bacterium, assembly GCA_963646185.1. GTDB lineage: Bacteria > Bacteroidota > Bacteroidia > Bacteroidales > UBA932 > Cryptobacteroides. The sequence goes on from CAVIVH010000003.1 coordinate 14,944, forward strand.
ATGATGGAGGCCTTCTCCGGAGTGTGCAGCACGTTCACTCCGTCGGCCACTATCTTGAGCGCGTCCACATCCAGACCGCTGTCGGTCTCGTCCAGAATGGAGAGCACGGGGTCCAGCATGGCCATCTGGAAGATTTCATTCCTCTTCTTCTCGCCGCCCGAGAATCCCACGTTGACCTCTCTCTTGGCGAACTCCGGCTTCATCTTCACGAAAGCCATCTTCTCCCTCATCAGCTTGAGGAAGTCGGCGGCCTTGATGTCCTCAAGCCCGGCAGCGGCCCTCTTGGCGTTTATGGCCGTGCGGATGAAGTTGCTTATGGTGACTCCGGGGATCTCCACCGGATACTGGAACGACATGAACAGTCCGGCCCAGGACCTCTCCTCGGGCTTCATGGCGAGCAGGTCGCGGCCCATGAAGGTGGCCGAGCCCTCGGTCACCGTGTATTCGGGCTTGCCGGTGAGGACCGACATCAGGGTGCTCTTTCCGGCACCGTTGGGGCCCATCACCGCATGGATCTCTCCCTTCTTTATCTCCAGGTCCACGCCTTTCAGGATTTCCTTTCCGGCGACCCCGGCATGGAGGTTTTCTATTTTCAAGAGTATGTTATCGCTCATTTTCGTAAGATTTTTTCCAACTGTAAAGTGACCATACGCCGTTGATCAGGTAAAGCGCGCTGACCATGGGCATGAACACGAGACCCGACTTCAGATAAAGCGTCATGTTGCAGACGTTCACCACAATCCACACTATCCAGCACTCCCATTTCTTCTGCGCCGAAAGATACTGGGCCAGGAATGTGATCATAAGCACATATGAGTCCAGCCAGGGCAGAGGGTCGGAGGTCCACGTCTTCAGGACATATCCCCAAAGCGCTCCGAAAACGGTCACAGCCGCCAGCAGAAGCGCGACCTGGCGCAGCCCCAGGGCCGAAACCTTCAGCAGACCGTCCTCGCCGCTGCGCTCTTCCGCACGCGGATGGGTCCATCTCCAGTGGCCGAATATGTTTATGGCGAAGGCCACCGGCTGGAGAATCATCGCGGCGAACAGCCTCTGCTTCCAGAACAGCATGAAGAGGAATATGTTATAGGCATATCCCACCCAGAAATTGTATTTCGACCTGCGGCCGGCGAGCACGACGACCGTGAGGCCCAGAGCCGCGGATATTATGTCAAAGATATTCATGGTGCCGCTAACCTATTGAACCTTCGAGCGATACAGAGAGCAGCTTGCGCGCCTCGATTGCAAACTCCATGGGCAGGCGGCTCAGCACCTCCTGCGAATATCCGCCCACGATCAGGCCCACGGCATCCTTCGGGGAGATGCCCCTCTGGTTGCAGTAGAAGAGCTGGTCGTCGCTGATTTTGGAGGTGGTGGCCTCATGCTCCACAGTGGCGGTGGGGTTGGAGCTCTTTATGTCGGGGAAGGTGTGCGCTCCGCAGTTCGAGCCTATGAGCAGGCTGTCGCACTGGGAGAAGTTTCTGGCGCCATAGGCCCCCGGACCCATCTTCACCAGACCCCTGTAGCTATTCTGGCTATGTCCGGCGGAGATGCCCTTGCTGACTATGCGGCTTCGGGTGCCGCGGCCCACATGGATCATCTTGGTGCCGGTGTCCGCCTGCTGGTAATTGTTGGTGACAGCCACGGAATAGAACTCCGACGAGGAATAGTCGCCCTTGAGTATGGTGGAAGGGTATTTCCATGTTATGGCCGAGCCGGTCTCCACCTGAGTCCAGCTCAGATGGGCGCCGCTGCCCTTGCATATTCCTCTCTTGGTCACGAGGTTGAGGATTCCGCCGCGTCCGTTGGCGTCGCCCGGATACCAGTTCTGCACCGTGGAATATTTCACATCGGCGTCCTTCTCCACCACTATCTCCACCACGGCGGCATGGAGCTGGTTCTCGTCCCTCATCGGAGCGGTGCAGCCTTCCATATAACTGAGCGAAGAGCCCTCGTCCGCGACTATCAGAGTTCTCTCGAACTGGCCGGTTCCGGCGGCGTTGATGCGGAAATAGCTGGACAGCTCCATGGGGCACTTGACTCCCTTGGGAATGTAGCAGAACGAGCCGTCGCTGAACACCGCGGAGTTGAGCGCGGCGAAATAGTTGTCGCCGGCGGGCACCACGGAGGCTAGATACTTGCGCACCAGGTCACCGTGCTCCCTGACGGCCTCGGAGAAGGAACAGAAGATTATCCCCTTCTCGGCCAGGGACTTGCGGAATGTCGTGGCCACCGACACGGAGTCGAATATGGCGTCCACCGCCACCACTCCGGCCAGAGCCTTGCGCTCCCCGATGGGAATTCCCAGCTTGTCGAAGGTCTTCTCCAGCTCGGGGTCTATCTCCTTGGGCCTGTCCTTGTCCTTTTTGGGCGCCGCATAGTAGATAATGTCCTGATAGTCAATCTCGGGCAGGTCCAGATGCCCCCAGCGGGGCATGGGCATCGCCGACCATTTCCGGTAAGCGTCCAGACGGAAATCCAGCAGCCACTGCGGCTCATGCTTGATGCCGGATATGGTCCTGATTATGTCTTCGCTGAGACCTTTGGGGACGTATTCCTGCTCTATCTCCGTGACGAAGCCTTCCCTGTATTCCTGGGAGGTGAACTCCTTTATTATCTTGTTTTCCTCAGATGCGTCCATAATGTCATATAAGTCTTGTGAGGTCCGCCAGGACTATGGCCGTCATGGCCTCCACTATCACCGGCGTCCTCAGCGCTATGCAGGCGTCATGCCTGCCCGGTATTTCCAGAGAGGTGAGCTTTCCGGTCGCGAAATTGAATGTGGTCTGCGGCCTGCCTATGCTGGAGGTGGGCTTGAATGCCACCCTGAACACCACAGGGCTGCCGTTGGTGATGCCTCCGTTCACTCCGCCGGCCCCGTTCTTGGAGGGTCGGACATTGACATGGAGGCTGAGATTTTCTCCGGTTATCTTGTCGAACGGGTCGTTGTGCTCAGAGCCCTTCATCCGGGCGGCGCCGAAGCCGTCTCCGAACTCTATTCCGCGGACTCCCGGGATGGAGAATATGGCATGGGACACGAGGGACTCCACCGAATCGAAGAAGGGCTCGCCCAGTCCGGCGGGCACGCCTTCCGCCCTGCACTCGACTATTCCGCCCACGGAATCCTTCTCCCTCAGGGCCTCGTCAAGCACCGTTCCCCATATTTCGGAATCGCTCAGGCTGTCTTTTTCCCCGGCTCCTCCGTCCGGAAGATCCTTCCCGCCCATACCCGCAAGGGCCTCCGCACGGCTCACTCCGCCCACTTCCACAAGCTGCGCGTTCACGCTGCAGCCTATCATCTTCTTGGCCACGACTCCCGCCGCGACTATCGGAAGGGTCAGACGTCCGGAGAAGTGTCCGCCGCCCCTGGGGTCGTTGAAATCCAGCCACTTGATGCTGGCGGTGTAGTCGGCATGGCCAGGACGGGGCACGTCGCTGAACAGTCT
>CAVIVH010000004.1:0-5507 GCA_963646185.1 bacterium
GTCGGGATGATCCGACTCGAACGGACGACCCCTACGTCCCGAACGTAGTGCGCTACCAACTGCGCTACATCCCGCTTTTCATCCGGAGCACTCGGGAACGTCTCCGAAAGAAAAGAGAGCCCGGAAGGCTCTCCTTCAGAATCTTTATGCGAGCTTGTTGATGTAAACTGCAATACCGCTCTTGAGGTTTGCGGCCTTGTTCTTGTGAATCACTCCAATCTTTGCGAGCTTGTCAATCATCGCATAGACCTTGGGAGCGTTCTGCTGGGCCACTGCCTTGTCAGATGTGTTTCTTATTGCGCGGATAGCGTTTCTTGTAGTCTTCGCATAATACTTGTTATGCAATCTGTGCCTTTCGCTTTGGCGAATGCACTTCTTTGCGGATGCATGATTTGCCATAGTATGTTTTTTTATTTTCTGTAGTGGGTAGGAGAATCGAACTCCTATTGCGGGAATGAAAATCCCGAGTACTAACCGTTATACGAACCCACCGTCCGCCCTGACACGTGCGCGCACATGTCGTAGGGAATGCAAAGGTAAAAAATAATTTTATTCTGACAAAATAAATTTCCTCTGCCCGCGGTCGCTTCCGGCCTCCTGAGCCTTTTCGGCGGCGTCCTCATCCTGCTCCTCCCACTCGAAGGAATAGAGGATGGCCTCAACCTGCCTGAGGTACTGTCTCTTGTCATATTTCGGAGCATAGACCCAGCCGTCCAGGACTATTATGTCCTTGCCGTCCCTGCTGTAGAAAGAGTGCGAGACGAACGGTCCGCCCATGAAGTCGTTCTGGACCTCCCAGAAGCCTCTGGTCTGTGCGAACTGGCGGCCCCTGTAGCGGATGAACTCCACCGTGGGCCTGACGAAGGTGCTGGTGGTCATCCAGGTGTTGTCAAACATGCCCGGGACATTCTCCTCGAGAATCTCGTTCCTGTGGGCGATGATGTTCTCCTCGGTGAAATTCTCGTTCTCCGAAGCCGGATACTTATAGACGAACACGCCCTGGATGGTGTACTGCTTGTCATCGGAAATCCACATGAAATTGTCGGTGGTCTTTTTGAGCCTGTATCCGCTGGGGAAGTGGGGCGAGCCGCCGGCCATCTTCTTCACCTCGGGAGCTATGGAAACCTCCTCATAGAGCTTGGAATTGGCGATTATCCTGTCCCTTTCGGCCTGCTCGAGGGCGTTCAGGATGGTGGTGCTGTTCTCCTTGAATATGTCCAGCATGGAGACCGCGTCGGTGGCGGCCAGCTGGATTATGCACTGGGGACGTGCCCATATGTCGGCCCTATAGACCACTCCGGGCTTCTGCGTGTCCGCGGCGATGTTGAAGAACACGATGTTCCTGTGCACCTTGAACAGGTCGGCGAATCCGGTGGGCGAGATGTTGACCAGCGAGAACAGCGGCTCCCTCTGCGAGAGATAGGGGGTGTCTCCGCCGAGCACGTTGCGGACCTCCGTTCCGAGGTCGCCCTCCCAGTTGTCCTTGTCCATCACGATGATGACCTCCCCGGCCTTGCCGCTGACATTGGGCAGCAGAGTTTTCCGGTTGGGCCTGCAGCCTGCAACCGTCACTATGGCCGTGAGTGCGACCACCAGTCCAAATATGCTTCTTGCTTTCATTATGTTGTTGATTTTCATATCAGTCTATGGTTTCAGCAGCCTTCCGATGTCGTTGCCGAAGGCCAGCATCATCAGGCCCAGCAGCAGCACGAATCCCACCATCTGCGCGGCCATCAGGAACTTGTCGCCCGGCTTGCGCCCGGTCACCATCTCATAGAGGGTGAACAGGATGTGCCCGCCGTCAAGCATCGGTATGGGAATCAGGTTCATCACGCCCAGCATCACGGAGAGCAGGGCCAGCAGGTAAAGGAAACCATACCAGTTCCAGCTCGAAGGGAAAGCCTGGCCTATGGCCACGAAGCTGCCGACGGACTTGTAGGCCCCCGTGCTCGGCGTCGCCACCATCTTCAGGTCCTTCAGGTAGCCTCCGATCATGGAGAATGTCATCCTGAAGCCCGCCGGAATCGCCGAAATCGCGTCATAGCTCTTCCGGGTCACGCCGGGCACCTGGGCATAGATCCCGGCCAGTCCGGTGGAGTCCACCCTTATGGTCATGTCCAGGCTGTCGGCCCCTCTCAGCACCGTCACCGGCACCTCTTCGTTCTTATGCCCGGCCAGGATGGCGCGGCTTTCCTGAAGAAAGCGTATCGGAGTGCCGCATATGTCCACGATTCTGTCGTCCTTCCTCAGAGCTCCGCCATAGTTGGGCGAGGCCGGGGGAATGGTGTCCACCACGAACGGCACCGCGGCCTGGAACATGCCCGGAGTGTTCAGTATCTCCGGAATCCGGCTCTGGTCCAGATAGACCGCCACCGTGTCGCCGTCCCTGAGAACGGACGCCACCCTTGTCCCGCGCCTGGCGATGTCCGCCTGGATCATGCTGAAGTCCTCGGGCACGAAGTCGTCGAGCTTCAGGATGCGGTCGCCGGTGCGGAAGCCCATGTCATAGGCGAGGCCGTCGGCATAGATATGGGTGTCGCCGTTGCTGAGATAGGCCTCTCCCCATATTCCCAGCATCGCTATGTAGATGCCTATGGCCAGGATGAAGTTGAACAGGACTCCGCCGGCCATCACCAGAAGCCTCTGCCATGCCGGCTTGGAGCGGAATTCCCACGGCTGCGGCTCCCTCTTGAGGAATTCCGTGTCCATGGACTCGTCGATCATGCCGTTTATCTTGCAGTAGCCTCCCAGCGGCAGCCAGCCGATGCCGTATTCCGTCTCTTTGTCCCTGAGCTTCGGGAAGATGCGGGCAAACCAACCCGTCTTGGTGCTCAGAAGCTTCACCCCGTTGATGTCGAAGAAAAGGAAGAACTTGTCCACCCTTATCCCGAACAGCCTCGCGAAGGCGTAATGCCCCAGCTCATGGAATACTATGAGTATGGACAGGGCCAGGACCACCTGGAATATCTTCATCAGGGCAATCATTTCCGTTTCAGGCTCTTTATGAATTCGCCGGCCCTGGCGAGGGCGTCGGCATTGGTGTCGAATATTTCATCGGCCGTGGGGTCGGAAATGAAGGGCGTGGACGCCATTATGCCGCCCACCGTCTCCGCAATCTCAAAATAGCCGATCTCCCCGTGCAGGAAGGCCGCCACCGCCGCTTCGTTGGCCGCGTTCATGGCGCAGGGAATGTTGCCGCCCTTGCCTATGGCCTCGAAGGCGAGAGCCATGCAGGGGAATTTTTCCATGTCCGGGGCCTCGAAGGTGAGCGACCCCAGCGCCGCGAAATCGAGCTTCCTGTTGTTCAGGCTCAGCCTTTCGGGATATGAAAGCGCGAACTGGATGGGCTCACGCATGTCGGGCGAGCCCAGCTGGGCGATTACCGATCCGTCCTCATACTCCACCATGGAGTGGATTATGGACTGGGGATGGACCACTATGTTGATGTCCGAAGGCTTGGTGTCGAACAGCCAGCGGGCCTCGATCATCTCGAAACCCTTGTTCATCATGGTGGCCGAGTCTATGGTTATCTTGGCCCCCATGTCCCATTTCGGATGATGCAGGGCCTCGGACATGGTCGCATGGGCCATCTGCTCCTTCGTCCATGTGCGGAAAGGGCCGCCGGAGGCTGTCAGATGGATGCGTCTGAGCCTGTTGCCGCAGGAACCGGCCAGGCACTGGAATATGGCCGAATGCTCGGAGTCAACGGGCAGAATCTGCACGCCGCGCCTTGCGGCAAGCCCCATGACTATGCTTCCGGCGGCGACAAGGGTCTCCTTGTTGGCCAGGGCTATGGTCTTGCCGGCCTCGATTGCGGCGATTGTGGGCCTGAGTCCGCAGAATCCCACCAGGGCTGTCAGGACCATGTCTATCCGACCGTCGGACATCAGCCCGCAGACGGCGTCCATGCCGCACAGCACCTCGGTCCCGCAGGGCTTCAGCGCATCCGCCACCTCGCGGTATTTCTCTTCATTGCATATGACCGCGACTGCGGGCGAGAATTCACGCGCCTGTTCTATCAGCAGTCCGGAATTGTTGTTGGCCGTGAGGAGCTCCACCTCGAAAAGGTCCCTGTGCTGCCGCACGACATCCAGGGCCTGGGTGCCTATGGATCCGGTGGATCCTAATATGGCCAGTCTTTTCTTATTCATTCTCAGAACTTTATATAATCGGCCGGGTTGACGGTCTCTCCCTTGTACCAGAGCTCCAGAAGCAGCCGGCCCCCTCCGTCGCCCGAGCCCGTGATCCCTCCGGTGAGCGCCACGGGCGCGCCTGCGGCCACTTTCTCCCCGGCGGATTTCAGCAGTTTCTGGTTCTTGCGGTAGATCGAGATGATGCCGTCGTCGTGCTGGATTATTATCGAATACTGATACTCGTCGCTCCATTCCGCGCTCACCACCGTGCCGTCCAGGATGGACATCACCACCGAATTGGCGGGAGCGGAAATCTCCACATAGGGATAAAGGGCCTTGTCATACTGCCTGGACACCACTCCCTGCAGCGGGGTGAAGAAATGCTTGCCCTCCATGGGGAGCGCCCTTCCGGCGGCCTTGCCCACGCTGAACTTCTCGGCGTCGCGGACCGTCTGTCTCAGCAGCGAATCCCTCTCTCCGGCCCTGGCGGCCACGGCTGTGTCAGGGACCTCCGCGGCGCTCCGGATTATGCTGTCGATCAGCACCGGGTCTTCTCCGTTGAGCACCCTCTTGATATTCTCGGTGTAGAACTCCCATCTTGCCACCACATTTTCCAGGGAATCTATCTTGATGCCGTTCTGGACTGAGACTTTCCTGGTCTCGGCGTCGGGATATCCCGGAATGAAGGATTTCAGGGGAGTGTATGCGATGAGAAGGATGAATCCGGCGAAGAGCAGAAGGAGTATGGTGACCACCGCCGTGAAGAATCTCCACCGCGTGAACTTTATCACGCTCAACTGTCTGTGGGTCGCGTCGTCGGCAAAGGTGAGTCTGAACTTATGCACCCTCGGCCCCTTGTTGGCTTTATGGTCTTTTGACATTATTTCTCGGTTTTCACTAAATTTGCCGAATGGACAGAATCCTCGGCATAGATTATGGTAGGAAACGCACCGGACTCGCCGTGAGCGACCCGCTTGGCGTTTTCGCCTCGGCTCTGGACACCGTGCATTCCGCAAAGTTAATAGAAACTATCAAAAACTATGCTCGGGAGGAGACGATAGTCCGTTTCGTTGTGGGCTATCCCAGAAACATGGACAACACTCCGTCCGAGGCGGCAAAGGATGTGGATGCCTTTCTGAAGCAGCTGGAAAAGAACTTTCCGTCGATTCCCGTGACTCTGGAAGACGAGAGGTTCACTTCCGTGCTCGCCCACAGGGCCATGATAGACGGAGGCATGAAGGCGTCGCAGCGGCGGGACAAGGAATCGGTGGACAAGATAAGCGCCGCGATCATCCTGCAGAGCTACCTGGACCGCACGTCCGGGCATCTGTCGGGGCCGGTGGACATCGCAATCCCCGAATCGCTGTCCAGAAA
>CAVIVH010000004.1:5561-17129 GCA_963646185.1 bacterium
GATGGTACAACCTATTTATCTTTATGGATCGGAAGTCTTGAGGGAGAAGGCGGAGCCGCTGGATCTCGGAGACAGGGAGTATATATCCGCCCTCGTGACGGATCTCAAGGACACTCTCGCATCGTCCGACGGAGTGGGGCTCGCAGCCCCGCAGATCGGCGTTTCGAAGAGGGTCGTGATTGTGGACGGCACCGGCATGACTGATGTCTATGACTATCTCAAGGACTTCAGGCGCACGCTGATCAACCCCGTGATCGTGTCTTCCGAAGGCGGAATGTGCGTCCACAACGAGGGCTGCCTCAGCATCCCCGGCATCTATGCCGACGTGGAGCGCCCTGCGGTAATCACCGTGGAATATTATGACGAGAACCTTCGGAAGGTTACCGAGACTTTCGACAGATTCGCCTGCAGGATGGTGGAGCATGAACTTTCCCATCTCGACGGTGTCATGTTTGTGGACCTGGTGGCTCCGATCCGCAAGAAGATCATAGCCAAGAAGCTGCAGAGAATCGCCCGCGGCGAGATCCGCACTCATTATCCTTCGAAAATAAAATGACAGACGACTATGGGAGCATTTCACGCATATGACATAAGAGGAGTCTACGGCAAGGATTTCGACAAAGACACCGCCTATAAGGTGGGCGCCTTCATCCCCTCGCTGCTTGGCACTGACAAGGTGCTGGTGGGAAGGGACTGCAGACTTTCCTCACAGGAGATTCACGACTGCCTCATAAATGGCCTGACGGAAGCCGGAGCCGATGTCTATGATATCGGCCTCTCCACAACGCCCATGGTCTATTTCGGCACCGCCAACTATGGGTTCAAGGCCTCGGTCCAGATCACGGCCTCGCACAATCCTCCCGAGTACAACGGCATGAAGGTGTCCAGGGAGAACGCCCTTCCCGTCGGCCTCGCAAGCGGCCTCGGACAGATTCAGCAGTGGATAGAGGAGGGGAAACCCACCCCGAAGGCCGCCGTTCCCGGCAAGGTGCATGAGATGGACGTGAAGGGGGACTACCTCCGGTTCCTGCTCAAGTTCAAGGCCGATCTTTCCAACCTCCACGTGGCCATGGACCTTTCCAACGGAATGTCCAACCTCCTGGCCCATGAGGTGTTCGGAGACGTGGCTACATATCTCTTCGACACCATAGACGGCCGTTTTCCGAACCATGACCCCAATCCGCTCATGCCCGAGAACACCGAGGCCCTCAGAAAGAAGGTGGTGGAGATAGGTGCCGACGCCGGCGTGATTTTCGACGGAGACGCCGACAGAGTCATGTTCGCCGACGAGAAGGGCCAGTTCGTCCCGCCGGATCTCATCATAGCCCTTCTCGGCCACTATTTCATCGACGAGAGAGGCGAAAAGGGCAAGGTTCTGCAGGAAATCCGCTGCTCCAAGGCCGTGGCCGAATATCTGGAGCCCCTCGGATGCGAGGTCCACACATGGAAGGTGGGCCGTGCCAACGCCGCTCCCAGGCTGCGCGAAATCGGCGGAATCTGGGGCGGAGAGCTTGCCGGACACTATTATTTCCGTGACTTCTTCTATTCCGACAGCGGCCTGCTCGCCGCGCTGCTTGTGCTGAGAGTCCTTTCGCGCATGAAAAAGCAGGGCGTCACCTTCAGCCAGCTCATCGGAAAGATCGCAAAGTATCAGAATTCCGGTGAGATCAACTTCAAGCTTGACGACAAGCAGGGCGCCATGGACGCCGTGAAGGAACATTTCTCGACCCAGGAAAAACCCACCGCCTTCATGGATTTCGACGGCTACCGTCTGGAATTCCCCCAGTGGTGGTTCAATATCCGTCCTTCCAATACCGAGCCTTATCTCCGCTTCCTCTGCGAGGCTACCTCGAAGGAAATGCTGGACGAGAAGGTTGCTGAGGTTAAAGAGCTGCTGAAGACCAGGTTCGGCGCCGCACTCTGAGATTTTAGGTCATGAATTTCAGACGTGCGGTTATGGCGTTGGCCACGATGGTCCTCGCCGCGGGCTCTCTTTGCGCCCAGATACAGACAGACAAGAAGGCGCAGCTGCTGGTCCCCAGACCGCATCTGCAGCCGGTGAAGTCGATGGACCTTTCGTCCGTGGCGGAGGGCGTCGATACCATAGACACCCAGTCTCCCGGAGTGAAGATCATACTTCTGAACGACAACACCTGGAAGTACTGGCGCGATCCGGGCGACATCATGGCCCAGAACACCTTCACGGAGAACTGGAGCAATGACTATCCGGACCCTTACCGGAGCAGTCTGGATGACCTCCCGGACAGAATCAACATCTGGCTTGTGGATTCGCTCAACCAGTACAGATGCCCGGACATCACCAAGGTCTATTCGAAATTCGGCTACCGCCACGGGCGTCGCCATCAGGGAGTGGATCTTCCGCTGAAAACAGGGGACGAGGTCTATGCGGCCTTTGCCGGCAAGGTGCGTGTCTCCAAATACTACAAGGGCTATGGTAACCTGGTGATACTGAGGCATGAAAACGGCCTCGAGACTTTCTACGGCCATCTTTCCAAGCGCCTGGTGAATGTGGACGACTGGGTCGAGGCGGGCGATGCCATAGGCCTGGGCGGCTCTACAGGCCGTTCCACCGGAGCACATCTCCATTTCGAGACGCGGTTCCGCGGATATGCCTTCGATCCTCAGTGGATGATAGATTTCGAGACGGGCAATCTGCGTCACCGCCTGTTCGTCCTGAAGAAGAAATATCTCAGCGCGTCCAGCACCTATGTCCCCACTTCGGACGAAGAGGAGGACGAGATAGCCATCGCCGATGCCAAGGACAAGGACACTGCCGATTCGCTTGCGGCGGTGAAGAAGGCTGCTGCGGAGAAGGCCGCCGCCCAGGCTGCGGTCTATTACAAGATCAAGAGCGGGGACACTCTCTATAGGATAGCCACCCGCAACAAGACAACCGTCTCGGCGATAGTCAGGCTGAATCCGGGCCTGACTGCCAAAACCACATTGAAGATAGGCCGCACCATCAGAATCAAGTGACGGGAATGCGGTTGAGTCATAACGAAAAGCCGGCGATTTTTTCGAAAATTGGCGGCTTTTCTCTTATATTTGTGAAATCGGTTCCGCATATGCGGGGCCTGCGGTTTTTTCAGCACTCAGCTTCTGATCCATGGATATAGACCTTCTGTCAAAGATGGTCAAGGAGCTCATCCTTGACAAAGACGAAGTCGCGCTCCCGGGCGCCGGCGTTTTCGTCGCCGAAGTCGTTCCGTCCACTTTCTCGGATAAGGGCTATACCATAAATCCGCCCTACCGGAAGCTTTCTTTCCGCCAGAGGGAGAATGCGGAGGATACTTCGCTCGTGGATTTCTATGCGGAGTCCAACAAGTGTTCCCGCGCCGATGCGGAGAAGGTGATCCGGGGATTTCTGAGCGAGATGCTGGATGTGCTGAGGGAGAAGAAGACCATCATTTTCCCGGGCCTGGGCCGGCTGCGCGCCACCAGGGAGAATAATTTCTTTTTTGTGGCCGATGAGGATCTGGACATCTATCCCGCCGGTTTCGGGCTGTCGCCCATATCGCTGAAGACTCATGAGGAGACCGGCGAGGAGGTGACCGCCGCCGTTACGGGTCTCGCCGATATGCTTGCAGAACCTGTTGCGGGCACCTCGACAAGCCCGGCTGCCGCAGAGCCGGAGAAGCCTGCCGCTGAAGCACCTGCAGAGCCTGTGGTCCCCGAATCCCCGGCTACCGCAGGGCCTGAATCCGCTGAAACAGAAAAGGCCCCCGAACAGGAAAAGCCTGTCGCAGAAATACCTGCGGAGCCGAATCTGGTTGTCGAGCCTGTCGGGACGCCCGTTGCCGCGGAGCCGGAAAAGTCTGACACTGAGGCACCTGTAGAGCCGAATACGGCCGTCGGGCCTGTCGGGGCACCAGTTGCCGCGGAGCCTGAAAAGCCTGCCGCTGAAACACCTGCAGAGCCTGAGGCTTCCTGGCTGCCCGGAACGCCTGTTGACATGGCAGAGTCTGTTGCGGACACCTCGACAATCTCGGCGACCGCAGAATCCGCCCATAAACATAAGGCCCTGAAGACCATGCTGATTGTCATCGCCGCCTTCGCCGCCCTCCTCGTCCTGTACGTGATCTTCGCCCGTCTCTTCCCCGGACTGATGGACTCCCTGCTCTACAATCAGGAACAGCTGGAGATCCTCCGACACGAATAACACAAAAATTCTGCAAAAAACCGGAAATATATTTGGCGATAGAAAAAAATGGTGTATATTTGCAATCCGCATTCAGAGGTGCGGTAAACATTCCTCAATAGCTCAGTTGGTTAGAGCACCTGACTGTTAATCAGGGGGTCGTAGGTTCAAGTCCTACTTGAGGAGCACAAAAGGGGAGCGGGATGAATCCGGCTTCCCTTTATTTGTTTTCAAAACCGTCTAAGGCGATGAATAGAACAGCTGAATACCGGTTCACCATAATAGTTCCGGTCTATAACGAGGTGGACAACATGTCCAGGCTGGACGAAACCCTGTCTTCCTATCTTGAAGCATGTCCGGTGAGGGCCTGCGTGCTCTTCGTGAACGATGGCTCGAAGGACGGCAGCCTCGACGCCATAAAGAAGATGTGCGCCGCCCGCAAGGACTTCCTCTACATCAGCTTTGTCCGGAATGCCGGGCTCAGCGCCGCGGTCAAGGCCGGATTTGACTATGCCGAGTCGGAGCTGGTCGGATATATAGACGCCGACCTCCAGACCGACCCCCACGACTTCGACCTTCTTCTGAAAGAAGTGGAGAACTGCAGCATGGCCATAGGCATAAGGGCCAACCGCAAGGACTCCTTCTTCAAGAACGCCCAGTCCAAGATTGCCAACGGCTTCCGCCGCATGATGACCGGCGACGGCGCCCTGGACACCGGCTGCCCGCTCAAGGTCCTCCGCACCGACGTGGCCAAAAAGATTCCCATGTTCAAGGGCCTGCACCGTTTCCTGCCCGCACTCGTGCTGCTCCAGGACGGCGCTTCCTACCGCCAGATTCCGGTCCGGCATTATCCCAGGATAGCCGGAAAATCCAAATATCATCTCTGGAACCGCCTTTGGGGCCCCTTCGCCGACTGCTTCGCCTATCGCTGGATGAAGCCCCGCTACATAAACTACAAGGTCGGCGAAAACAACATCTGATCCCATGTCCCACGACCTATCCGCAGCTGTTGTCTATGTAATCGGATTCTCCTCGCAGTTCTTCTTCGCTGCAAGGACCCTGTTCCAGTGGCTCAGGAGCGAGAAGGCCGGCAAGGTCGTGTCGCCCTCGTCCTACTGGGTGCTCAGCGTGCTCGGCGCCTGGCTCATGTTTGTCTATGGCGTGCTCAGGAATGACTTCGCCATAATCCTGGGCCAGCTGATTGCATATTACATCTATCTCTGGAACCTCAATTCCAAGGGGATATGGAAACGCCTCGGCCTTGTGCTGCAGACGGTGTTGCTCGCGACGCCTGTCGTGGCAATCGTCCTTCTGCTGCACGATGCTCAGGACTTCGTCCACGGATTCTTCAAGAACGAGGACATTCCCTTCTGGCTCATTCTGTTCGGGTCCGCCGGCCAGATAATCTTCACCCTGAGGTTCGTCTATCAGTGGGTGTATTCCAAGATAAAGGGAGTCTCGGTCCTGCCCATGGGCTTCTGGCTCATCAGCCTCCTGGGCTCCAGCGTGATAGTCGCCTACGGAATCATCCGCAGGGACCCCGTGCTCATTCTCGGGCAGTCTTTCGGGTTCGTGGCATATATACGCAACCTGATGATCGGATTCAGAAAAAAGAAAAACGACAATGCTGCAGAATAAGCGGAGCTGGCTGGCCTCCCATCCCCTGGCCGCAGTGTTCACCGTCATGACGCTGTGCCTCATTCCGGCCATGTTGCTCAGGGACTATTCTCCGTCCAACGAGCTCAGATATCTCAACATAGTGGACGAGGCCATTTCCGGCGGACACGTCTTCGCGTTCACCTGTCAGGGGCAGCCCTATGCCGACAAGCCGCCGCTCTATTTCTGGCTTCTGGCCCTTTCCCGCCTGCTCTTCGGAAAGCATGTCATGTTCTTCATGGCGCTGTTCTCCTATATCCCGGCCCTTGTCATAATATGGATAATGGACAGATGGCTGTCGCTCAGGGGCGCGGGCGAAAGGATGGCGGTGGCCCTGATGATGGGGACCACCGGCATGTTCCTGGCTCTGAGCGTATTCCTCAGAATGGACATGCTCATGTGCATGTTCATAGTCCTGGCTCTCTACACCTTCTGGCGGATGTACACCGGCGAAGGCAACCGCCGGAGACAGGAACTGCTGCTGCCGCTGTGGATCTTTATGGCCCTGTTCACCAAAGGCCCCGTGGGCGTGCTCATGCCCCCGCTTGTGATAGTCACGTTCCTGCTTGTCAGGAAGGAAGGCCGGCAGATCGGCCGTTATCTCGGCTGGAAGACCTGGGCCGTCATCGCCGCGCTCTGCGCCCTGTGGTTCACCGGGGTCTATCTCGACGGCGGCAAGGAATATCTGAACAACCTGCTGTTCCACCAGACGGTGGACCGCGCAGTCAACTCGTTCCACCACAAAAAGCCGTTCTGGTATTACCTCACGGCCATATGGTATGTGCTGATTCCCTACAGCATACTGCTGATCGGAAGCGTCGTCGCGTCCCTGCGCAAAAGCCGGGACGATGAGGCTCCGCACTCCGCCATGGAAGTGTTCTTCCTCACTGCGGTGCTGGTCCCCTTCGTCATGCTCTCCCTTTTCAGCTCCAAGCTCTCGGTCTATCTCGCCCCCATATTCCCGTTCATGGTCCTGCTTTTCGTGACCGTGCTCGGGAGAACCGGCTGGAAGAAATGGATGACCGTCTCGCTTGCCGTCGTGCAGGCCTTCCTTGCAGCGGTGTGCGTCATCGCCCTGGCGGTGAGGCTCCCGGCTTCGGACATCGAGCCCCTTTCCGGGCTTATGGCCGACTATCCCATAGCCCGCAACGGTCTGATATGGAGTGCGGTGGCTTTCCTGGGCGCGGGCCTGCTGCTGGCACTGTACTGGCTGATCAGGCGCAAGTCATGGAAAAGATCGGTGGCTTTCACGGCTCTGGGCCTGCTGATTGCGCTCTATACGGCATCCTTCGCCATGGACGAAATCAACAGCTATATCGGCTACGGCAATCTGTGCCGCGAGATTCCGGAAGGGAAGAGGGTCGCCACGGTGGGGGTCCACCGTCCCGAGAACATGGACGTGTACCTCGGCCATGACATAGTGGACTATCAGAAAGATTTCGTTTCTTTCTATGCCAACGAAATAGAAGGGGAAAATCCTCAGGCTGAGAACCTTGTCCTGATCACGAGCGACCACAGGGTCAAGCTCAACGGACCTCTGAGAAAGTTCGTCCTTGACAGGCCGCACCACCGCGTGGGCACCTTCTATATAGTGGACTGCGCCCCTCGGCGGTAGCCTGAGCTTATGCCCGGCGGCCGGCATGGCCGTTTCCCGGCTCAGAACTTCAGCGTGAGCTCCACTCCCGCCTGGAAGGGGTTTATCTTCTGGTGAAATTCTTTCGACATTGACACGAAGCGGAACGCGTCGGCGCGGCTTCCGCCCATGTTCGCGGCCCAGATGGCCAGCGAGGAGTCTCCGTGGTGGAAGGCCAGTCTCGAGTCAACGGTGCCATAGAAATCCTGCCACAGGGAGTTGTCCTCGGTCCAGTAGATTTTCCCGAGTCCGTGCCAGTCGGCGCTGAGGCTTATCCTGTTCGTCCGGTTGCGCAGATACACCGTATAGATTCCGCCCGCGGAGGCGGTGCTGCGCGGAGTGAAGGGGACGAAAGTGTCCCTGTCGTCTCTGAACCTGGCGTCGGTGTAGCCATAGGACGCATGGGCGGAAAGGTTCCGCGCCAGCTGCGCCGTGAGCGAAATCTCCGCGCCCACCGAGCGGCTCTTTCCGGAGTTGACGGTGACTCTTCCCAGTCCGGAATCGGCCATCTTGCTGAGCTGAAGGTCTTCGGTGTCAATCCAATATGCGGCCATGTCGGCCGTGAGTCTGCCTCCGATGAGGCTCAGATGCGAGCCGACCTCCCAGTTCCATGCGTGTTCGGGCCTGTATCTGACCATGCTCTCGATGTCCGGCGATTCCGTGCTCTGCATCGAGGCAAGCACTCCGAGCACCTTTTCCTTTGCCGCAGCGGGAATCATGGGCGTGTTCCCCACCACCGGAGCCGTCGCCGACGCGATGTCCATTTTCACTGCATTCTGGGTCTCCGTCTGCAGGAACTCGCTGAACATCTGGATGTTGTATCCGCCCGAGCTGAAGCCGCGGGTCACGCTCGCATAGACATTGTTCCTTCCCCGCTCATACATTAGCGAGAATTTGGGGACGAGCTCCAGATTGTCCGACCTGAGCTTGTCTTCGAACCTGGCGGCCACGTTATAGACCTGCTCCGGGACCATGGATATGACCAGCTCCCTTCCCGGCATCGAGAGATTGCCGTTGAGAGCATATGAATGTGCGAAACTGAAGCCGGAGTCGTAGTGCAGGTGGATCTGCTCATAGTCCAGTCTCAGTCCCAGAGTGGCTTTCAGTCCCCTGACCGAGAAGAGGTCGGCGAATTCCGACTGATGGAAGATTGCGGCCTCGACCGTCGGGGTGCTGAAAGTGCCGCCGAAGGCCAGATTTTTGTCCAGAATCCTGTCCTGGAGGTCGAATTTCATGGTCATCGCGCCAGCCGATATTTCGGGCATATATTTTCCCGCCTGCGCGGATATGATTCCGTTGAGCCATGCCATTCCGTCGCTGTGGAATGTCACCGGCCCTTCGGTCTTCATGCTCTGGCCGGACATGGTGATGCCGGTTATCCAGCTCCAGCGGCCGCTTTTCTTGAGGGTCAGCTCCTCATAGACCTGTCTCGAGTTCTGTTTCTGCATCAGGGAGTAGATGTCGGAGGCGGTGAAGTCCTGGTCCATGTCCATGCGGTCTTTCAGATACTGGAATCCGGTCACGCTGTTCAGGGTCATTCCGGCCACTTCATGGGTTATGTTCAGGCCGGCGTTCAGCAGATGCCGCTTGTAGGAGCTGCGGCGGTTGTATGCGATGGCGTCTCCATAATAATAGGGGTATCCGCCCTGGTCCGTGAGGCTATAGCCGGCGTTCAGGTCGAATTTCGTCCTTTCGGATGCGGTCAGGATGGCCCTGAAGCGGGCTCCGAAGTCGTCGCCCCGGTCCGCTTTCTCTTCGTCGCGGGCTTCGTTGCGGTAGAAGCCGCCGTCGTGGGAATATGAGAATCCTCCCGAAAAGGCGAAGTTCTTCACCGGATGGTGGTAGTGCATGACGCTGGCGTCGAAGTCGCCGTAGGTGGCGGCGCCGAGCCTCAGGTCGGTGCCCTCATATTCGAGCGGGTCCTTTGTGAATATGCGGATCAGTCCTCCCATGGAGTTCTTGCCGTAGAGCGTGCTCTGGGGGCCTCTCATCACATCGATCCGCTCTATGTCCACGAGGTCGAAGTCAAAGGAGCTCTTGTCCGGCACCGGCACGCCGTCGAGATAGATTCCGACCGGAGACGAGCCGGTCCTGGAGCCGATTCCCCTTATATATATAGGGGTGGTGAGTCTTGAACCATAGTCGGGGATGAACAGGTTCGGCGCGAGGGCGGAGATGTCCTTTATCCCGCGGATTCCGTGCTCCTGCATGTCTTCGGCATAGAAGCTTGTGCTCGAGAAGCTCATTTTTCTGAGGGGGACGAAGTCCTTTGGGGCGGCCGTGACCACCGCTTCGGCGAGCGAATCCCTCTTTTCTTCGGTGTCTGTGCGGCCCTGGGCAGTCGCGAGGGCCAGACATGACAGCAGAATTGTGATGACGTTCATATCGTTTATCGCGAATTAGGGCGCAAAGATATGCAACCGGGGCGGCATATGCAACCCGTTCCTCCCCGGGCATGTTTTTTGAGGCCTCGCAGCGGAATTATGGAAGAGAAAGAAAAGAAAATCGGGCCGTTCTCTCTGGAGCCGGCCGATGCGGACACCCCGTGGGGGTCCGAATCATGGAAACTGGCGGATCTCGGCTTCAGGGATTCGGTGGTGCACGAAGGACCTCTCGTGAGCAACACGCTGAGTGAGATAATGGAGACCTATCTCGACAGGATAGTCGGCGACGACACATATTATTTCTATGGCCGGCAGTTCCCGGTCCTGCTCAGGACGTTCTGCACCAGTGCCATGACTCCGCTCACGGTCAGCCCGGACGACGAGGTGGCCTATCAGAGATATGACGCACTGGGCAAGCTGAAGCTCTGGCATGTCACCGGGGCCGAAGACGGCGCTATGCTGTATATAGGCCTGAAGAGGGATTTCAGCGCGACGGAGTTCTATGACGCTTGTCTCAGCGGCTCCGTGCTGGACGGGATGAACGAGATTCCGGTCCGCGCTGGCAACACCTTTGTCATAGGCCCGGGAACCGTCCATTGTGCCGGGAAGGGCGTGAAGATTCTGGAGATAGCCGAGTCTTCGGGGCTGGATTTCCGCCTTTGCGGCTGGAACCGTTTCGGTGCCGATGCGGAGGAGAGGTCATTTCTTGAAGAGGCCTTCGATTTCGTCAATCTGAAAAAGGAGACTCCGCGTTTCGTCCAGGGACCCAGACTGGCCGACGAACCCCAGTTCGCCGCGTCGGTGCTCAATCTCACTCAGGCTCTGAGCATAGACAACAGCAATCCGGGAAGTTATACGGTCTATCACTGTCTCGACGGCCGCGTCAGCGTGCAGTATTCCGTGACTTCGGACGAAGCTCCTGTGACTAAGAGCCTTACATTCGGAGCAGGCGAGACCGTAGTGGTTCCGGCCGACAACGAGAGCTTTCTTCTGGTGCCTTCGTCGTCTGCCGCGACTCTCGTGGAGGTGGTCGCCGGCAAGCGCGAGACACTGGACTCATATACCCGTGAATCTGTAGATACATTGAACTATGGTATTGACCGAGAGGATAGATAAATTTCTGTGGTGCATCCGCGTGTTTAAGACCAGGACGGAGGCTACGGACGCCTGCAAGGGCAACAAGGTCAAGGTGGACGGCGTTTCCGTCAAGCCTTCCAGGGAGATAAAGAGGGGAGAGGTCATCGAGATAAGGAAGGGCGCGGTGCAGTTCAAGTATAAGGTGGCGGATTTTCCTCCGGCCAGGGTCGGGGCCAAACTGGTCTCCGACTATGCCGAGAATCTCACCCCGCAGGCAGAGCTGGACAAGCTCAACGCGCCCGTCGAGACCTTTTTTGTCAGAAGGGACCGCGGCGCGGGGCGTCCGACCAAGAAGGACAGGAGGGAGCTGGATGTCGTGTGGGGCAATCTGGATTCCGTCTCGGGCGGCATTCCGGACGATGCGGATGACGCGTTTGACCTGTCTGACCTGTCTGACGATGAGGAGATGTGACAATCTGTCAGTATTGCCCATGTGGCACAGCTGTTGATTTTCTCCCGGTCGCATCCGATATGGTTCGGGTGCATTAAATGAAAACATAAAAATTGTATACTATGATCAAACCTTTAGCAGACAGAGTCGTGATAGAGCCCAAAGAGGCTGAGACCAAGACTGCATCGGGACTTTACATCCCTGACAC
>CAVIVH010000005.1:0-13705 GCA_963646185.1 bacterium
GCTCTATGGCCTCGCGCGCGGTGCGGCAGCGCTCCAGAGCGATATAGATGAGCGAACCGTAGTCCACGATTCCCCTCTTGTCATAGAGCTCAGAGCGGCCCCCGAAGGTGGTCTCGGCGATGAGGAGCTGATGCTCGTTCATGTTGCCCACCCTCTGGTAGGTGTGCGCGACCTGGTCGATTTCTCCAAGATATTTGCCGGAATCCCAGTCATAAATCTTCCTCGTAGAGCCGTCCTTCCAGTCGGCGGCCGGAGCGAAGTAGAGCTCGCCGTAGAGCGTGTGCGAGTCGGCGGCGTATGAGACCAGTATGGAGCCGTCGGCGCTGGCTCCCCTGGTGACTATCACATTGGTGCATGCATGGCCCTGGAATGAGCCCGCAAGGGCGGCGCAGGCCGCGAGGCAGACCCCTATTATTGCTTTTCCGTGCATATTTATTAATTTTGTGAGTTAAAGTGACAAATTTATGAAAATTTTCGGTACCGCGCAGATATTGAGATGGGTAATGGCCGTCATGGCCGCGGCCCTGATCTTCTCTGCGGAAGGCAGAGCCCAGTCCGCGGAGGGGAAGAACATGACTCCCGAGGACTATGCCGTGAAGGAGGCCGAAAGGCTGGAAAGCCTGCTGGCGCTGGAAGGCTGGCAGACCTTCTATGTGGACTCCACCCTGCAGCACAACTACACTCACCTGCAGGACGAGCTGAACGAGCTGAAGAGCTCCAAGGTGGACAACTATGACCTATATCAGGCCGTGCAGGACAAATGGATGGAAAAGACGGATTCCGCCTTTCAGAAATATTTCACCCCCGAGCAGTGGGGCAGGTACCTGAAGAACGGGGCCGCCAAGAGGCAGAAGGCAAGGGCAAAAAGAGCCGCGAAATAGGGCCGGGCCCGCATTGAACTGAAAACAAAAAACACAGATATGGCAATCAGAGAAGACATCGAGAAGGTCCTTTCGGAACTCGGCGAACTGAAAGTCCGCACCGAAAAGGAAGTGGAGGAGGCCAGGGTTCATTTCCTCGGCAAGAAAGGAGAGATAACCAGGCTTTTCGAAGAATTCAGGAGCGTCTCGCCGGAGCTCAAGAAGGAGTTCGGCCAGAAGCTCAACGTGCTCAAGAAGCAGACCGTCGAGAAAATCGAGGAGCTCAAGGCCGCGGCCGCTGCGGCTCCCTCGGCAGGCAAGACCGGCAGCGAGGACCCCACCCTCCCCGGCGACCCCTGCCAACTCGGTTCGCGCCACCCGGTGTCAATCGCCCGTCAGGAAATCATCAACATCTTCCGCAAATTCGGCTATGACGTGGCCGAGGGCCCGGAAGTGGAGAATGACTACCATGTGTTCGAGGCTCTCAACTTCCCTCCGAACCATCCCGCCCGCGACATGCAGGACACCTTCTTCGTGTCCTCCGGCCATCTGAACCCGATTCTTCTGAGAACCCACACCTCCAGCGTACAGGTCCGCACCATGGAGAAGAGCCAGCTCCCGATAAGGGTGGTGTGCCCGGGACGAGTGTTCAGGAACGAGGCCATCTCGGCCCGCGCCCACTGCATATTCCATCAGGTGGAAGGCCTCTATATAGACAAGAACGTGACCTTCGCCGACCTCAAGCAGGCCATCCTCCTCTTCGCGAGGGAGATGTTCGGCCCCGAGACCAGCATCCGCATGAGGCCGTCCTACTTCCCCTTCACCGAGCCTTCTGCAGAGGTGGACGTCAGCTGCAACATCTGCCACGGCAAGGGATGCAGCATCTGCAAGGGCACCGGCTGGCTCGAGATTCTGGGCTGCGGAATGGTGGACCCCAATGTCCTGAGGGCATCGGGCATAGACCCCGATGTCTATAGCGGCTTCGCCTTCGGAATGGGCATTGAGCGCATAGCCATGCTCAAGTGGCAGGTCAACGACCTGCGCCACTATTTCGAAAACGACCTGCGCTTCCTGAAGGAATTCAGCTCGACCGTGGAGGTCTAGATGGGACTGGAGTTCAGGGACGCGGAAATCGAGCTGCTCCGGCGGCAGCGATGGATCTCGGAGGAACAGCACAGCAGGATGACTCTGGTCTCCGGAAGGCACCTCTCCGGGAAGACGGCCCTGGTGTCCGAAGCCTATTCGGACAAGCCCTTTCTCTATTTCAAGCTAGGCGGCAAGACCGAGCCGCTCAGCGTGGCGGAGTTTGTGGAGCAAACGGTCCGCAAGACGGGGGTCTATGTCCCCAAGACCGTGCTGACCTTCCGCCTGCTGCTGGACTTCCTCTACAAGACGGCCGCGGCACGTCCGCTGACCGTCGTCCTGGACAATTTCGACGAATACATCGACAAAGACCCCGAGTTCTACACCGCACTGGGTGAAAACCTCAAGAAAAGCAAACGCTACACCCGCCTCAATCTGGTGGTGCTGGTGTCCAACCCCTTCCATGAGGAAAGGCTTTTCGGCGGAGAGACCTCCCCGCTGAGGAAGTGCCTGGACATGGACATAAGGCTCGGCTTCTTCAAGATTTCCCAGATGAAGGCCCTGCTGGACCGCAGCGGAAAGGCATGGACCCGGGAAGACCTGCTCACCCTGTATATGCTCACCGGCGGCTGCCCGAAATTCTTCTGCGACGCCGTGGAGGCCGGCCCCATAGACCGGAAATCGGTCCTCGACCGCGCTCTGGCCACCGGCTCGCCCTGGATGAGCGGAGTGAAGCGGCGCCTGGCCGAGACCCTGGGCCACAATTCGGAGGTCTATCTTTCCCTGCTGGAGCTGACTTCGCAGGGCTGCGACGGCCTGGGCGCGATGCAGAAGCGGCTCGCCGGAATCATAGTGGGCGGCCATCTGATGAAGCTCGAGAACGACTACGGGCTTGTGTTCAAGACCCGGCCGGTGCTGGCCGACAAGAGCAGCCGCAATGTGGTGAGATATGAGGTCACGGACCAGTATATGGACTTCTGGTTCAGATATATAGCCGCCGACAGAAGCGAAGCCGACGCCGGCGATTTCGCGCATATCCGCAGCCGGATCGAGGAGGACTGGAATGTCTATGCCAAGAAGGTGCTGAAAAGATATTTCCGGCAGATGCTCGCAGAAGAGAACGGCATCAGCCCCATAGGCGGGGACTGGAAATCCGGAAAGGAGAAGACCTTCGAGCTGGACATAGTGGGCCTGGACAGCAAGACTTCGCGCGCCCTGGTGGCCGACGTGGAGCTCTCGGCCGAAAACTTCGACAAGGACAGTTTCCTGGGCAGGGTGATTTCGCTCAGGGTCGGGGCCCTGAAGGGCTGGAACCTGGACACCAGGCTGTTCACGCTGAACGACATGTAGCGGAGGCCCCTCCGCAGAGACGGGGCGTTCCGGTCCCTGAGAGAAACCGGGGCGCTATTTTTTTGCGCGCCTCTCTTCCATTACGGCACCGCCGGCACCGAAGACCAGCAGCAGGATCAGCAGGGCCGAGCAGGCCCGGGACACTCCGGAGCCCACCGCATAGGAACGGGGCTCGAACCTCATCGTGAGAGTGTGTTTGCCGGCGGGAAGGTCGGCGGCGCGCAGAGTCCAGTCGGCCCTGAAGATGTCCACCTTCTTGTCCCTGTCGCCGTCCAGCCATGCCGTCCAGCCGTCCGGATAATAGACCTCGCTGAACACGGCGGTCCTGTCGGAAGCGGCTTCATAGCTGTAGGTCAATTCGTTGGGAGCATAGCTCACCATGGCTATCACATCGTCCGGAGAGCCGGCCCTGATGTCGGCGAACTCGCTGAAATCGTCTCCCACCACGGCCTGGGACCTGAGGTCGGCGGCTCCGAGCAGGGCGATTTCCTCGTCGGGGCTGGCGGCCCGGACTGCCGAGTTCACAAACCAGCACTCGCCCATGGCTCCTTCATTCACCAGCGGAAGCGCCTCGGGGTCCACAATCACATATTTTCCGTTCAGGGCGGACAGCACCGGCATCGCGGGCATCGCGGCCTGAGCCTCGGCCACCGTCGTCTTGCCGGACAGCGAGCGATAGAGCTCATTGATTTCGGGCGAGATGTAATGCTCTATGAGATCCTGATAGCGCTGCAGCTTCACGGGGCTGTAGCCGCCTATGCTCTTGTGAAAATAGCTCGTATAGGAGTCGTTGAAGGTGCTCACGGACAGGTCCAGCACCCTGTAGTCCAGACTCTTGTCCTCAAGAATAATCTTGTCCACGGTCCTCTCGGCAAACTGGTTCTCGAAGTCGTGCCTGCGCACGAAATGGTCATCGTTGAGATAGCGCTTGCCGATGGAGAACATGTTTATCAGGATGAGCGCGCACACTCCCAGGGCTGCCGCCATGCGCTTTCCGGCGTTCCCCTGCGAGCCCTTCTTCAGGCCCATGCCCCAGAGCAGCAGGCAGAAGGCTACCGCAATATAGGCGAATGCCGTGAGGGCGTCCTTCCTGAGCAGGGCGCGGCGGTCGGCCACGAAAGCGTCCACGAGCACGTCCGGCTGACCGGAGTCGGAAGATCCGGAGAAGGTCCTGCCCAGGCCCATGGAGGCGAAGAGGCAGAAACCGGCAGTAATGGCCAGAGCCACTGCACCGCAACGCAGGAAACGCTCCCTGTCGCAGCCCCCGCGGACTATCCTGTCCAGGGTGAGGAAGGCCAGGGCCGGCAGGGTCAGCTGCAATATCACAAGCGCCATGGACACCGTCCTGAATTTGCTATAGAACGGCACATGGTTATACCAGAACTCGGTGAATCCCATGAAATGGCTACCGAGCGCGAGCAGGATGCCGATGACCGTGGGAATCAGCAGCCACCATTTCTCCTTGCCACGGTAGAGCCCGAGTCCCAGCACGAAGAGGAACATGGTGATGGCGCCCATATACATGGGGCCCGCGGTGAAGGGCTGAGGCCCCCAGTACAGGGGCAGAGCCTTGGCGATGGCCCTCAGATTGGTCTGGCCCGAGTCTTTGAGCAGCTTCATGGTCACGGACCTGGAGGGGTTTACCGCAGTGGCGGAAGATCCTCCGTTATAGTCCGGAATCATCATGTTGGGAAGTTCCTCCCAGCCATAGGACCATGCCGTGGCATAGTCCAGGTCCAGGCCCTTGCTGCCCCTGGAGCCGGAATCGCCGGTGAGCTCGGAGCCGCCCCTCATCGTGTGGGCGGTGTATTCATAGGTGGGTATCAGTCTGTTGGCGTTGGCCCCTATGCCGGCGCAGCCCGCGAAGAGCATCAGCGCCGATGCCACCAGGAACGGCACCGTCTTCTCCCTGTGCCTCACGGCCACCCAGGCGGCCAGCACAAAATAGCAGGAGAGGATTATGATGGCGAGATAGTAGGAAATCTGCACATGGTTGGCCTTAATCTGGAAATTGAGGGCCATGGCCAGCAGGGCCGCGCCGAGCGCAAGGCGCGGAATTATCCGCTTCTTGTCCTTCCAATCGCCCTCCAGCGCCGTCCGCAGGGTCCACACGAACGCGGCGAGCACCCAGGGCGAGAAGGCTATGGCCACCATTTTGGCATTGTGGCCCACCTGTATGATCTGGAAATTATAGGAACAGAAAGTCACGGCCACTGCGCCTCCGGCGGCCAGCAGCGGGCTTATGCCGAGGGCGAGCATGAGCAGAAATCCGCCCAGCAGGGAGATGAACAGATAGCTGGCGGGCCTGGGGCCCACGAAGGTCATGTCATAGATCCACCTGGTCCAGTCGCCGGCACTGTTGCCGGTGAGCATGGTCGTGGGCATGCCGCCGAACATGGATCCGGTCCATGCGGTCCTGTCGCCGGGATGGGCAGCGTTCCAGTCATTGGTCTCCTTGGCCATGCCCATATATCCGGATATGTCGCTCTGGTCCACCACTTTGCCGCTCAGCACCTCGGGCACGAAGGCATAAGACAGGGCCAGCAGGAAAAGGACTATCCCGCAATAGAGAATGACATTTTTCAAGATATTTCCGTTCTTCATTTTTCAGACGCAGTTAAAGAGCTCATCAGGGCGGCCATTCTGGCCGTGAGGACGGGTCTGGAATATTGTTCTATGTTTCCGGTGCCGCTCCAGGCCTCTCCGCTCACATAAAACTTCCAGCAGAGGTCCGTGAAGGCGGCCTGGGCGGCCTCTTCGTCCCAGCCGCACACCTTTCCGGCCCCGGAGCCGGCGATGACCCCGGCCATGGCCCCGTCCTTCTGGCCTATGCCCAGCACGGGACGGCGCGCCGCAAGATATTCAAAGAGCTTGCCGGGGAGGGTGGCCCGGTACTCGGGCTCCTTCCTGAGCGGGAGAATCAGCATGGAGGCGTTGCGCTGCTCGCGGACGGCCTTGTCATGGTCCAGATAGCCCAGGTCCACCACATGAGTCTCTAGCCCGGCAGCGGTCAGGGACTCGAGAATCTCGGGATCGGTCTTTCCGGCCAGCCTGATCCGGAGCATCCTGTCGAACCCGGGGTCGGCGGCGCATTTGGCGGCCAGCACCCTCCAGAGCACGTCAGGATTGCCGTCGGCGGCGAAAAGTCCGGTGTGGGTCACGTTGAAGAAGCCGTCCTGGATGTCCAGATTGGCATAGTCCTCGGGGTCATAGCCGTTGGTTATCAGCTCCACCGGGGTGCCGGTCATGGCCTGAAAATCCTTCTGCACGAAGGGAGACACCGCCACCACCGTGCTGCACCCGTCCAGGACGCTCTGCTCCAGACGGCGATGGCGCCGGCGGGCGAAAGCGGTGAGATTCAGATGTTTGAAATAGAAAAGTCCGGTCCATGGGTCGCGGAAATCCGCTATCCAGGGAATCGAAGTCCTGCGTGCTAGCTTCCGGGCTATCAGATGCATGGAATGAGGCGGGCCGGTGCTCACGATTATGTCCACGGGATGCTTCTTCAGGTATTCCTCGAGCCAGTTCACCGAGGGTCTCACCCAGCCCGCGCGCGGGTCGGGGATGAAGAGATTGCCCCTCAGGAACACCAGCAGGTTTTTCCAGAAGCTCTTTTTCTGTCCGTTGAGAGGGTTGACCTCGCTGCCGGCCTTGCTGCCGGCGAACTTGCGGTAAATGCCATAGGCCTCCCTTATGGGCCGCCTTATCACTTCGGCCTCTGGGGGCACGTCGCCCTCCAGGGTGAGGTCGCGGGAAGGGACCTCAGGATTGAGAGGAGTGTAGATGACCGGCTGCCAGCCGTTTGCGGGAAGATATTTGGCGAACTTGACCCACCGCTGGACGCCCGAGCCCCCGGAAGGAGGCCAGTAATAGGTGATTATGAGCGCTCTTTTCATCGGAGGGTCCGGTCTGTGCTATTCCACGGTCACGGCCTTGGCGAGGTTTCGGGGCTGGTCCACGTTGCGGCCCTTGTTTATGGCCACATGATAGGCCAGCAGCTGCAGAGGCACGGCCGCCACCACGGGCATCAGGCAGTCCACGGTGCCCGGAAGCTCGAACGTCCAGTCCGCAAGCTTCTTGATCTGGGCGTCGCCCTCCCTGATTATGGCTATGATGCGGCCCCCGCGGGCCTTGATTTCTTCTATGTTGCTGATTATCTTCTCATGGACGCGCTCCGCTGTGGCTATCACCACGGTCGGCAGCTCTGCGTCGATGAGGGCTATGGGGCCGTGCTTCATCTCGGCGGCCGGAAGGCCCTCCGCATGGATATAGGAGATTTCCTTGAGCTTGAGGGCGCCCTCGAGGGCCACCGGATAGTCATAGGAACGTCCCAGATACATGAAGTTGCCGGCATAGGTGAATATCTTGGCCAGGTCCTCAATCATGTCGTCCTTCTTCAGCACCTCGCGCATGTTGTCGGGCAGCGAGAGTATGCCGCGCGAAATGGCGTGATACTGAGCGTCGTCGACAGTCCCCTTTTCACGGCCTATGGCCAGGGCCAGCATCGCCAGCACGGTCACCTGGCCTGTGAAGGCCTTGGTGGAGGCCACGCCGATCTCGGGGCCCACATGGATATAGGACCCGGAGTCGGTCTCGCGGGCTATCGAGGAGCCCACCACGTTGCACACGCCATAGACAAAGGCTCCGGCCTTTTTGGCTATCCTTATGGCAGCCAGCGTGTCGGCGGTCTCGCCGGACTGGGAGACGGCTATCACGACGTCTTCCTTATAGATTATCGGATTCCTGTAGCGGAACTCGGAGGCATATTCCACCTCCACCGGGATTCTGCACAGGTCCTCAATCAGATGCTCGCCGATCAGGGAAGCGTGCCACGAAGTGCCGCAGGCCACGAATATGATTCTGCGTGCGGCCGTGAACTTCTCCCTGTTGTCCCTGACGCCGGAGAGGATGACATCGGCGGTGTCCTCGCTCACCCTGCCTCTGATGCAGTCCACCAGGGTGTCGGGCTGCTCGAATATCTCCTTGAGCATGAAGTGCGGATAGCCGCCCTTCTCCAGCTGGGATATGGACAGGTCCAGGCTCCTGACGTCATATCTGGACTCCTCGTTCTCGAGGTTGACTATCTTGAGCGGATGATTCCGCCGGATTATCGCGATCTCGCCGTCGTTGACATAGACGAAGTCCTTGGTGTAGTCGATTATCGACGCCGCGTCGGAGCTGAGGAAATATTCGCCCTCGCCCAGGCCTATGACCATGGGACTGCTCTGGCGGGCGGCCACTATCCTGTCGTTGTCGCCCTTCTCCAGGACAGCTATCGCATAGGCCCCGATCACCTTGCCCAGGGCAAGGCGCACGGCCTCCGGGAGGTCGCATTTCTCCTCCCTCATTATGAATTCTATCAGGTTCACCAGCACCTCGGAGTCGGTGTCGCTGCGGAAAGTGAAGCCCTTCTCGACCAGCACGTCCTTCAGGATGCGGTAGTTCTCGATGATTCCGTTGTGGATCAGGGCCAGACGCCCGGACTCGGAGTAATGCGGATGGGCGTTGACATCGTCCGGCACCCCGTGCGTGGCCCATCTGGTGTGGGCTATGCCTATGGTCCCGCTCACGTCCTTGCCGGCGAGGTAGTGCTCCAGATCGTCCACCTTGCCCCTGCATTTATACACGTTCAGCGCCCCGTCATCGCCCATGAGAGCGATGCCCGCGCTGTCATATCCCCTGTACTCGAGCCTGTGAAGGCCCTTGAGCAATACCGGCAGCGCCTGTCTGCCTCCTACATATCCTACTATTCCGCACATATCAAATCAATTGCCGGGGTCCCGCAACGTGCGGACCCGAAGTACAAAGGTAAAAAATAAACGGCGGAAAAGCGTATCTTTGCCATATGGCGTTAGAAGCCGCAATCTCATGAAAGAAAAAAGAGCCCCCGAAGACACACCCCTGATAAAACAGTTTTTCGAAGTCAAGTCCAAGAATCCGGAAGCCGTCCTGCTCTACAGGGTCGGCGATTTCTATGAAACCTACTCGGACGACGCCCTGCTGGCCAGCAAGGTCCTGGGCCTGGTCCTCACCCGCAAGACCAACGGAGAGAAGGGCCCCGTGGCCATGGCCGGATTCCCCCACCACGCCATAGAGTCCTATCTTCCGAAACTGGTCCAGGCCGGCTACAAAGTGGCCATATGCGACCAGCTGGAGGACCCTAAGTTTGCCGGCAAGCTGGTGAAGCGCGGGGTGACGGAGCTTGTGACGCCGGGCGTCGCCTTCAGCGACGAGATGCTCAAGAGCAAGGAGCACAACTATATAGCCGGACTGTGCGAGGAGCGCGGCCGGGTGGGCGCCGCCTTTCTGGACGTGTCCACGGGCACATTCCAGGTCGCCCAGGGCTCGGAGGAATATATCCGCACGCTGATGGCCACCATGGAGCCTAAGGAGCTGCTGGTGCGCCGCGGGACGGAAAAGGACGCCGCGGCCAGATTCGGCGTCAAGGCCTATGTCTCCACAGTCGAGGAATGGGCCTTTGTCTATGATTCCTGCACCGAGAGGCTCCGCCGCCAGCTGCAGGTGGACACGCTGAAGGGATTCGCGGTGGACTCGTGCCCGCTGGGAGTGTGCGCCGCCGGCGCCCTGCTGGTCTATCTGGAGCAGACCCACCACAGCGGACTCTCGAACATATGCTCGGTCTCCAGAATCGATGAGGGCAGGTTCGTGTGGATGGACCGCTTCACCCTCCGCAACCTGGAAGTGTTCCAGTGTGCCGGCGGTGAAGGCGTCCCGCTGGTGAGCGTGATGGACAGGTGTTCCTCCCCAATGGGTTCGAGGCTGCTCAGGACTTGGCTTTCGCTTCCGGTCATGGACCTGGAAGAGCTGGGAAGGAGATATGACACGGTGTCCTGGTTCGTCGCGAATCCCGATGCCATGGCCGACGTGAGGAAGAGAATTTCCGGAATCGGAGACCTGGAGAGAATCATTTCCAGGGCCGCCGCGGGCAAGATTGTGCCCCGCGAGATTCTGCAGCTGGGCAATGGCCTGAGCCAGACCGCGCCTCTCGCGCAGCTGTGCCGCGAATCGGGCAGCCCCGCCCTGGAGGCGTTTGCGGAGCGGTTTTCTGACTGCTCGGGACTCACCGGCCTCATCAGGCGGACCATATCCGCCGACTGCGCGGCCGCGGTGGGCAAGGGCCCTGTGATCGCGCCCGGAGTGGATGCCGAGCTAGACTCCCTCAGGGACATCTCCAGCGGCGGCAAGAAATATCTGCTGGACCTGCAGCAGCGTGAGAGCGAAAGGACTGGAATCCCCTCGCTCAAGGTCAGTTACAACAATGTCTTCGGCTATTATCTGGAGGTGCGCAACACCTATAGGGACAAGGTGCCGGAGGAATGGATACGCAAGCAGACCCTGGTCAACGCAGAGCGGTACATAACCCAGGAGCTCAAGGACTATGAGTCGAAGATCCTGGGGGCCGAAGAGAAAATCTATGAGATTGAGACCCGGATCTATGCGGACACCGTGGCCGAAATCCAGAGGCATATATCCGCAATCCAGGGCGACGCCAGGGTGATAGCGCGGCTCGACGCTCTGGCCGGATTTGCCGACCTGGCCGTGTCCAACCGCTACTGCCGCCCCGTGGTGGACAACTCCATGTCGCTGAAAATCAAAGCGGGAAGGCACCCTGTCATAGAAACTCTGATGGAGCCGGGCGAGGAATATGTCCCGAACGACATAAGCCTGGACAGCGACAGCGAGCAGATAATGATTCTGACCGGCCCCAACATGGCCGGAAAGTCGGCGCTGCTGAGGCAGACGGCCCTGATTGTGCTGATGGCGCAGGCGGGCTCGTTCGTGCCGGCGGATTCGGCGCGCATGGGCTACTGCGACAAGATTTTCACCCGCGTCGGGGCCAGCGACAACATCTCGCGCGGAGAGTCCACCTTCATGGTGGAGATGCTGGAGACCTCAATGATTCTGCACAACCTGTCGCCGCGCTCGCTGGTGCTGCTCGACGAAATAGGCCGGGGCACCTCCACATATGACGGAATGTCCATCGCCCGGGCCATAGTGGAATATGTGCACCGCTTCGGGCAGGGTGCCAAGACTCTGTTCGCCACCCACTATCATGAGCTGAACGACCTGGAGGACATATATCCGAGGGTGCATGACTGGCATATAGCCGTGAAGGAGGTCGGCAAGAAGGTCATCTTCCTGCGCAAGCTGGCCAGAGGCGGTTCGGAGCACAGTTTCGGTATTCATGTGGCCCGCCTGGCCGGAATGCCGAAGGAGGTGATAGAGTCTGCGGAGAGGACGCTGGCCGAGCTGGAGAAGAAGGCGCGGAAGATGTCGCAGGATGAGAAGGAGGAGAGGGAGACGGCGGTGCAGCTGTCGCTGTTCCAGCTCGACGACCCCACTCTGGCCTCTCTGCGCAACACGCTGAAAAACACCGATCTGAACAATCTCACCCCGCTTCAGGCCTTCGACCTGCTCCGCGACATGAAAAAGGAGCTGGGGCTATAGGAACAGGTTGGTGAGGAAGATGACGGCTATGCCGATCGGGGACACGAACCTGATGAGGAAATAGACAAAACTGAAGACCCTGCAGTTGGCCTTCTGGGTGCCGCCGCAGGTGAACTCGTCACGCACAGCCTTCCCGGACATCTTCCAGCCCACAAAAATCGTGAACAGAAAACCGCCGAAGGCCATCAGATAATTGGACACCAGCTTGTCGCAGGCCTCAAAGATGGTCGAACCGAAAATCCTGACCCCGTTAAGCGGGCCGAAAGACAGCGAACACAGGCAGCCGATCACCCACGCGACGGCAAACACCCATGCGGTGGCCTTCTTCCTGGACATGCCTTTCTCCTCCGACAGACAGCCCACGACCACCTCCACCATGGAAATGGACGAAGTGAGCGCGGCCACCAGAATGGTGAGGAAGAAAAGTATCGACACTGCGGCGCTGAGCCAGGGCATCGTGAGGCCCATCTTGGCAAAGATATAGGGCAGGGTGCTGAAGATGAGGCCAGGGCCTGTTCCGGGCTCTATGCCGGCGGCAAACACGGCCGGCATCACGGCAAATCCCGCTATAAGTGCGAAGATGAGGTCGAATATGGCCGTGCCGAAACCGGTCTCAAAGAGATTCTCGTCATCCTTCATATAGGACGAATAGATCAGAACCACGCCCACTCCCAGCGAAAGCGAGAAGAACGCCTGGCCCATGGCCGAAGCCACCACCTTGCCGGTGACCTTGGAGAAATCCGGATGAATCATGTATCTGACCCCCTCTCCGGCACCGGGCAGGCTCACGGAGAAAATCATTATCAGGACTATCAGCACGAACAGCATCGGGGTCGTGACCTTCGCGAACCTCTCGATACCCTTCTTCACTCCGCCTATCACTATCAGGCAGGTGAGCCCGAGAAACACCGTGTGGCAGGCCAGAGGCACCCACGGAGCCGCTATCATCTTCTCGAACATTCCGCCCACGGCATCGGCCGAAGCGGTGCTGAAGCTCAGCGTGAGCGACTTGGCCAGATAGTCAATCGACCATCCGCCCACCACGCTGTAATAGGACACCACTATGAGCGAGGCCGTGACCGTGAGCAGCGAGGCCCACTTCCAGCCCGTCCCCGGAGCCAGCTGGCTGAAAGCTCCGAAAGTGCCCTTGTGCGTGGTCCTTCCGATTATGGATTCAGACAGAAAGATCGGGAGCGCAAGGAAAAACGAAGACAGAAGATAGATGATGATAAAGGCCGCGCCGCCGCCCTCGCCCACAAGATAGGGAAAGCGCCAGATGTTGCCAAGGCCTATGGCCGAGCCGGCGAGCGCCGCCACGACCGCAAATCTGCTGCCGAATGTTTCTCTGTTTTGAGCCATGCCAGAATCAGATTAGAAAATTGGTTATGAAAATGAAAACTATACCCACGGGGGTGAAATATCTCACCAGGAAATAGAGCACGGGGAACACCCTGCCGTTGCGCCGCAGCGCGCCGCCGTTGGTGAACTCGTCCCAGACATCCCTCTTGCTCATCTTCCAGCCCACCACGGCCGTGAACAGCAGTCCGCCGAAGGCCATCATATAGTTGGAAGTGAGCGTGTCGCAGCACTCGAAGAGCGTGCTTCCCGCAATCTGCAGGCCGCTAGCGGGCACGAACGACAGGGCGCAGACTGCACCCAGCAGCCACGTCCCGGCAAAGAGGACGGCCACCGCCTTCCTGCGCGAAAAACTCTTCTCCTCCACCAGATAGGCCGTGCCCACCTCGATCATGGATATCGACGAAGTCAGAGCCGCCACCAGTATGGCCACGAAAAACATTATGGACACGGCGGCGCTGAGCACCGGAGAGCCGGCACCCATCTTGGCGAAGATATATGGCAGGGTCTCGAACACCAGGCCGGGGCCCGTTCCGGGTTCGATTCCGGCGGCGAACACCGCCGGCATCACCGCAAAGCCCGCAATC
>CAVIVH010000005.1:13715-17037 GCA_963646185.1 bacterium
CCTTCTTGACATAGGACGCATAGGTGAGTATGCTGCCGGTTCCGAGCGAAAGCGAGAAGAACGACTGGCCCATGGCCGAAGCTATGGCCCTGCCGTCCAGCTTGGAGAAGTCCGGTTTTATCATATACTCCACGCCCTTCCACGAGCCGGGGAGGCTCAGGGCATAGACCATTATTATGATTATCAGGACGAAAAGCACCGGCATGGACCAGGTGGCGAACTTCTCTATCCCCTTCTTCACGCCCCCGAGCACAATCAGGCAGGTGAGCGCCATGAACATGGTGTGGCAGGCCAGAGGCCCCCACGCCGAAGTGGAGAAGTCCGTGAACATGGACCCTATGGACTCCGCCGGAGCCCTGCTGAAGCTCAGCGTGCAGGCCTTGAACAGATATTCTATGCCCCAGCCGCCCACAACGCTGTAATAGGAGACTATTATCAGCGGTGTGAGCACCGTCAGCAGGCCGAGCCACTTCCACGACGAGCCGGGAACGAGCCTGCACATGGCTCCGAAGGTCCCGGAACGGGTCTTGCGCCCGATTATGGTCTCGGACAGCAGGATCGGGATGGAAAGCAGCAGCATGGCCCCGAGATACACGATTATGAAGGCCGCACCGCCGCCCTCGCCCACAAGATAGGGGAAGCGCCAGATGTTGCCAAGGCCTATGGCCGAGCCGGCCATGGCCATTATCACGGCGAATTTGCTGCCGAAGGTCTCGCGCATCAGAAGGAGAAGTTAGAGAGGAATATTATCAGCAGCGCAAACGGGGCGACATAGCGTATGATGAAGTACAGCACGTTGAAAATCCTGCAGTTGTTCTTCAGAGTGCCGCCGTTGGTGAACTCGTCCCAGACATCCTTCCTGCTCATCTTCCAGCCCACCAGGAGCACGGCCAGCATGCTGCCGATTATCAGCAGGAAGTTGGATGAGAACATGTCGAGGAAGTCAAATATCGGCTTGCCGAGTATCTTGAGGTCTGCAAGGGGTCCGAGCGAGAGGGAGCAGAGCATGCCCACCAGCCATGTACCGAGGAATACGACCAGCACGGCCTTCCCCCTCCTGAAATTCTTTTCCTCCACCAGATAGGCCACGCCCACTTCCACCAGGGAAACCGACGAAGTGAGGGCGGAGATTATCACCGTGAGGAAGAAGAGGATGGCGGCGCCGGAGCTGAGCCAGGGCATCGTGAGGCCCATCTTGGCGAAGATATAGGGCAGGGTCTCGAAAAGGAGGCCGGGGCCGGTGCCGGGCTTGACTCCGGCCATGAACACCGCGGGCATGATGGCGAAACCGGCCATCAGGGCGAACATGGTGTCAAACAGAGCCGTGCATGCGCCGGAGACCGCAAGGTTCTCCTTCTTGCTGACATAGGAGGAATAGGTGATGATTATGCCCATTCCCAGGGAGAGCGAGTAGAACGACTGTCCGAGGGCCGACGCCAGGGTGGACAGGGTCATCTTGGAGAAGTCGGGCTTCACGAGATATTCCACACCCTTGCCGGAACCGGGCAGGGAAAGGGAGAACACCATGACTATCAGCACCATGACGAACAGCACGGGGATGCTGTACTTGCTGAATTTCTCGATGCCCTTCTTCACGCCGCCGGCCACTATGAGGCAGGTGACAGCCTGGAAGACGGTGAAGCATATGGTCGGGCCCCAGACTCCGGACACGAAGTCGCCGAAGATGGAGTTGGCCGACTCGGGAGCCACCTTCATGAAGGTGAGCTCGCAGGATTTCAGGAAAAACTCAAGCGACCAGCCGCCCACCACGCTGTAGTAGGAGACTATGATGAGAGGGGTGATGACCGAAAGAAAGCCCAGCAGACGCCATACACCTCCGCCGGGGGCCAGCTTGCGCACGGCGCCTATGCAGTTGGCACCGCTGCGGCGTCCGATGATGGACTCCACCATGAAGATGGGTAGGGAGAATAGGAAGGAAAAGAATAGGTACACAAGCACGAAGGCTGCGCCTCCGCCCTCTCCCACCATGTAGGGGAACCTCCAGATGTTGCCCAGGCCGATTGCAGACCCGGCAAGAGTCATGATTACGGCAAACCTGCTGCCGAATGTTTCTCTTTGTCCATTCATATTCGTTAAGTTCTTAAGTCCAGGCCCGCCCCATGCGGATCCCTTGTTTTACAGTTTTCTATATTCTTCAAATTCAAAGTCATACCCGGTCTCGGGGTCCTTCATCGTCTGCGAGACCGCGCACCTGCGCCACAGCGACGGGTCGATTTCGGGGAAAAATGCGTCCGCGTCGGGGACCGCGGCATGGACCCGGGTTATATAGAGCGCGTCGGCAGAGCCTATGGCTTCTGCATAGACCCGGCCTCCTCCGGTGACGAAGCATCTGGAGGCTCCGGACTCCTCCGCAATGGCATAGGCCTCATCCAGCGACCCGGCCAGCCTGACGCCTTCCGGCAGACTTATGGCTACGTTCCGGCTCAGGACTATGTTCAGCCTTTTGGGCAGCGGACGGCCTCCGAGCGAGCGGAAAGTGGCCGAGCCCATGATGACGGGACAGCCCAGAGTGGTCCGCTTGAAGTATTTGAGGTCTTCGGATATATGCCAGGGCATCGAATTGTCCCGGCCTATGGCCATTCCATCGGCGACGGCGGCTATGAGAGCCTTCTCCATCATACTGCGACGGGGGCTTTTATGGCAGGCCACGGGTCGTAGCCCTCCAGGGTGAAATCCTCATAGACGAAGTCGAAGATGCTCTTCCTCTCCGGGTTGAGCTTCATCACAGGCAGGGGACGGGGTTCCCTCTGCAGCTGAAGCCGCACCTGGTCCATGTGGTTGAGATAGAGATGGGTGTCGCCGGTGGTGTGGACAAACTCTCCGGGGCGGAGGCCGCACACCTGGGCGATCATCATGGTCAGAAGCGCATAGGAGGCTATGTTGAACGGCACTCCCAGGAATGTGTCGGCGCTGCGCTGATAGAGCTGGCATGAAAGCCGGCCGTCGGCGACATAGAACTGGAAAAGGCAGTGGCAGGGCGGCAGGGCCATCCGGTCCACCTCGCCGGGGTTCCATGCAGTCACCATCATCCTGCGGGAGTCGGGGTTGTTCTTTATGGTATCGATGACCTGCGAGAGCTGGTCTATGCTCCGTCCGTCGGGGGCGGGCCAGCTCCTCCACTGGTGGCCATAGACCGGACCGAGATTGCCGTCGGCATCGGCCCATTCGTCCCATATGGTCACTCCGTGGTCCCGGAGATACTTGATGTTGGTGTCGCCGGAGATGAACCACAGCAGCTCATAGATTATGGACTTGAGGTGCACCTTCTTGGTGGTGAGCAGGGGAAAGCCCTCCTCCAGGT
>CAVIVH010000006.1:0-11127 GCA_963646185.1 bacterium
CACGGACGCAAGAAACTCACGGTTTCTTCCGAGGACAGATTCTAGAAGCTGACAGCCGGGCCTGATGGTCCGGTTTCTTTTTGCCCGGAAGTGGAGGACGATCAGAGATATATGGCCGAGGCCCTGAGAGAGGCCCTTGCCGCGGGCGCCGACGGGGAAGTGCCGATCGGAGCGGTTGTCGTGTCCGGCGGCAGAGTCATAGGCAGGGGCCACAACATGACCCAGAGGCTCCATGACCCCACCGCCCACGCCGAGATGCTGGCCCTCACTTCGGCCGCCGAGGCTATGGGCGGCCGCTATCTCAACGACTGCACCCTCTATGTCACCGTGGAGCCGTGTCCCATGTGCGCGGGCGCGCTCAACTGGGCCCAAATCGGGAGGATAGTCTATGGGGCGCCGGACCCGAAGAGGGGATATTCCCTGTTCTCGCCGTCCCTGCTGCATCCCAAGACCGAAGTGCTCACGGGAGTGTGCTCCGAAAAATGCAGCAGTCTGGTCAGCGAATACTTTAAAAAGAAAAGACAATGACAGGAGACGATTTCAAGATCATAGCCGACTATAGGCAGGACGGCGGCAGACACATTATCGCCGTTCCCAGTTCGCTCGTCTGTTCCACAAAGATCGAATTCG
The DNA here is from genome assembly GCA_963646185.1 of bacterium. GTDB lineage: Bacteria > Bacteroidota > Bacteroidia > Bacteroidales > UBA932 > Cryptobacteroides. The sequence continues at coordinate 631 of CAVIVH010000006.1, forward strand.
ACCTTGTGGATGGCAAGATCCGCAACCTCAGATACGAGAGGGGCTGCGATGGCAACCTCAGGGCGATAGGAAAGCTGCTCGAGGGCATGGATGCCGAAAAGGCCGTGGAGATTCTCGGCGGCAACGACTGCCATGAACGCGGCACTTCCTGCGCCGACCAGCTCACCAGAGTCATAAAGGCCTGCCTCGGTTAGCCTCTCAGGCTTTCAAAGCAGGCAGACAGAACTTCCTCCTTTGAACTCCGGAGGGAATCGTGGAATTTTCCGTCCGCGCCGAAGCCGAGAATCCTTGTGCTCAGCGCGGCGCTTTCGTTTATGTCGTGCGAGGAGAAGATGACGCATATGCCGTCCCTGCCGGCCAGATCCCTCAGAACTTTCAGCACGGCCGCCCTTCCGTCCACGTCCAGAAATGCGGTGGGCTCGTCCAGCAGGACAGCCGAGGCGCCGCGGATCAGGGACGAGGCTATGCAGGCCTTCTGAAACTCTCCGTCGCTGATTTCCGAAATGTCCCTTTTCAGCAGAGGCCCGATTCCCAGCGCTCCGGCGGCGCCGGCCAGGCGCATTTCCGCCCCTGGCTTCCGTCTTCCCCACAGGCCTGTGGCCGTGCTGCACCCCGTGAGAATGAATTCCTCCACTGTGAAGCCCTTCACCCGCGGGATGCCGGTGGGGATCATCTCCGCCTTCCCCGACACTTCTAGCTTTCCTTCCATAGGCCTGAGCAGACCGGCGAGAGTCTTCAGCAGCGTGCTTTTGCCGCTGCCGTTGGCCCCGCACAGGAGAATGCATTCGCCCGCTCCGGCTGAGAAACTTATGCCTCCGGCGATCTTCCGGCGGCCGTGTCCTATGCCTATGTTGTCGGTGAATATGGTCATTTTCTGAGAAGTATGAGCAGTATCACCGGTATGCCTATGATTGCCGTCATGCTGCCGGCCGGAAGCAGCAGACCGCCCGCGTGGGAGAGAATGTCAGCCGCAAGGCATATGGCCATGCCCGTGACGAGGCTCGCCGGAAGAATTTTTCTGTGGACCGAAGTTCCTGTAATCCATCTGCTTATGTGCGGAGCGACTATGCCCACGAAGCCTATCGGGCCGCAGAAGGCGGTGACCGCTCCGGTGGCCAGGCAGCAGCTGGTCATGGCCAGCTGCCTGGTCCTTCTGACTGAGGAGCCTGAGATTTCGGCATATTCGTCCCCGAACAGTATGAGGTCCAGCCCCCTGACATTGAGAATGGCGGGGATGAAGCCCGCCGCGGCCGCTATGGCCAGCAGGACGGCCTGTCCGGGACCGGTCATCGAGAAGCTGCCGGCGGACCATGAGTAAAAGGCCTTGAGGCTGCTCTCGTTGGCCGAGTATTCCATGACCGAAGTGATTGCGCTGAAGATGAACCCCAGCATGACGCCGAAGAGCAGGAGGGTGGCGCCGTTTCTGGTCCGGGCCGAGACCGCGAGAATGAGCATGGACGCCGCTGCCGCTCCGGCGAAGGCCGCCGTGGCCACCGCCATCCCGCCCCATGCCGCCGCATGGCCGGTCAGCGCCATTGTGGCTATCGCCGCTCCGGTGCCCGCTCCGCCGCTCACGCCCATTATGTGCGGGTCGGCAAGCGGATTCCTGAACACGGCCTGCATCTGGGCTCCGGAATATGCCAGGGCGGCCCCGGCAATCGCGGCGGTGAGGGCTCTGGGGAACCTGACGCCCAGGATTATGTCCCGCGCCATGTCTCCTTCCAGAATGTCTCTAAGAGGGATTTCGCCGCAGAGGATGTCCGCCGCAAAGAGCGCGGCCACGGTCATGAGCCCGGCCGTCATGAACAGGAGATATCTTTTCCTTCTGCTTTTTCTCATGCGTCAAATGCTCCGCAAGCCCGGAGTTTCAGTTGCAAATATACATTTTTACCACTATTTTCGCCCGATGAGTCCGTGACGGGGCAGCCCGCCGGACACGAAACTGAGATTCGCAATGAAAAAGATGATGATACTTGCCGCCGCGGCCGTCACGGCCATCTCATGCGGGGGCGGAAAAGGAAAGAACGCCACGGAGACGCCCGCTTCCGCGGCAGACTCTGCAGGCGTCAGAAGCGCCGTGGAATGGAAGGGCCTGGATCCTTATGCGCTGGATTTCAACCCCTTCGAGACGGTGGGGAAGGACTGGATGGCGCTGACTACCGGAGCCAGGGGCAAGACCAACTCCATGACCATTTCGTGGGGCGCCGCAGGCGTGCTGTGGAGCAAGCCGGTGTTCATAGTCTATGTCTCCAGCGACCGCTACACCAAGCATCTGATGGACTCGGATGCCTATTTTACGGTGATGTCCTTCCCCAGGGAAAAGAAGTACAAGGACGCGCTCCTCTATATAGGCACGCATTCCGGCAAGGACGAGCCGGACAAGGCCGCGACTGCGGGATTCACCACGGAATATTCCGCTCTGGGCAATCCGATGTTCAGCGAGGCCGACATGGTCTTCGAATGCCGGACCATATACAGGGAAGAGTTCAAGAAAGACAAGCTGCCGGCCGATGTGCAGGTCATGTATGAGGACATGGGCATGCACACGATGTATATCGGCGAGGTTGTCAACGTTTTCGGGAAAGAGACGGAAGAAGGGCGATGAGATAGCCCGAAGCGGCCACTCCGGCCGCGGTCATCAGCAGGTCTCTGAATCTCAGAATCACGGGATAGGCTCCGGCCGAGAAGCTGGCCGGCAGCCGGATGAAGCCGAACTTCTGCTGCAGCAGGACAATCAGGACGCCTGTAGCCAGGCCTATGGCCATGCCCGCCAGCGACACCATCCAGCCTTCCAGTACGAATATCCGCCTTATGGTCCCGTCCTCCGCGCCCAGGCTGCGGAGAGTCTGCATGTCGTCCTCTTTCTCGATCATCAGCATGGTGAGACTGCCGAAGATGTTGAAGGCTATGATTATGGTGATGAAGAGCAGAATCAGATAGACCGAGGCTTTCTCCACGCGCATCATGCGGTAGAGCGAGGAGTTCTGCATATACCTGTCCCTCACCTGAAAACTCTCTCCGAGCTCTCTGGCTATGGCTTTTGCCGTCTGCTTCTTCAGCCCGGCTCCGGCCTCCGGGGCAAAGCGCAGCTCCAGCGAGGACACGGCGTCTTCCGTGTTCAGAAGCTTGCGCATCTCCTCGATGGGCAGGATTATGGTCCTGTCGCCGTCTTCGCTGCTGACTGATTTGTAAATTCCTGCGGGCCACACTTTTATGGATTCGAGCGAAGCGCTCGGGTCCCATACGTTCAGGGGCCTGTCCGTCTTGGGGAAATAGAGCTCGATGCCGCCCAGAAATCTCGGATTTATGCCTGTGCTGTAGGCCAGGGGAGCAGCCACGACAGCCAGAGGCACCGACCCCTTGTGCAGTGCGAACTCCCCGTCGGTCATGTCCTCCGCCATCGGAGACTCCGCCTCAAAAGTGCTGTCCACCCCTTTGGCCCTCACTATGGAACTGTGGCCGGAGTAGCTCAGATAGACGTTTTCCGCCAGCACCCGGCTGACATTCAGGACTCCTTCGCGCGAGCGCAGGCCGCTGAGGAACTCTTCGTCCGGGACGAAGGTTTTCCCCGTGGACGGCACGATCTCGAGGTCCGGCGCGGACCGGTCCAGCGAAGCCCTCACTATGGAATCGAAGCCGTTATAGACCGAAAGTATCACTATCAGGGCTGCCGTGCCCACAGCCATGCCGGCGACACTTATCGCGGAGATGATGTTTATCACGTTGTGTGATTTCTTCGCGAACAGGTATCGCCGGGCTATGAGCAGGGGCAGGTTCGGCATGGGGTTCCCGCTATTTTCCCAGAAGCGAGTCTATATGCTCGGCATAGTCCAGGGAAGAGTCCAGATAGAAGACGAGCTCCGGGACTATGCGCAGCTGCTTGGCCACCACGCGGCCCAGCTCTCCTCTGAGGGCTTTGACATTGTCCTGCAGGGTCTTCATCACGGCTTCGGCTTTCGCCGAGGGGAAAATGCTGACATAAACCTTGGCCACCGACAGGTCCGGGCTTATCCGCACTTCGCTCACGGTGACCATGGCTCCTCCGAATGCGGCCATCCCCTTGCCCCTGATGATTTCGGCCAGGTCTTTCTGCAGTTCCCGTCCCACCTTCAACTGGCGTGTGGATGCTGGTTTCTCCATGGAGAGTCTAGATTATGTTTATGATGAAATAGTTCTTCTTGCCTTTCTGGGCGAGGATGTACTTGCCGTCGATGATGTCGTCGGTTGTGACGGCTCTGTCGAGGCCGGTGACCTTGTCCTTGTTGATGGAGATGCCGCCGCCCTGGACCATCTTGCGGGCCTCGCCCTTGGAGGGGAGGACGGAAGTCTTCACTGCCAGGAAGTCCACAATGTCGCAGGGAAGGTCTTCTCTGCTCATATTGAATGTGGGCACGCCGGAGAAAACTGCCAGGAAAGTGCGCTCGTCCAGCTTGCGCAGCTCTTCGGAAGTGGAGTTTCCGAACAACATGCCGGAGGCGGACACTGCGTTGTCATATTCCGCCTGCCCGTGGACCATCACCGTAATCTCCTTTGCCAGAAGCTTCTGGAGAACTCTGCGGCCCGGATCCTGGCGATGCTCCTCTATGGCCTTCTCTATGGTCTCTCTGTCCAGCAGGGTGAATATCTTGATGTAGCGCTCGGCGTCCTCGTCGCTGACGTTGAGCCAGAACTGATAGAACTCATAGGACGAGGTCTTCTCGGGGTCGAGCCAGATGTTGCCCTTCTCGGTCTTTCCGAACTTGGTGCCGTCGGCCTTGCGGATGAGGGGGCAGGTGAGGGCGAATGCGTCGGTCTTGCCCAGCATCCTGCGGATCAGCTCCACTCCGGTGGTGATGTTGCCCCACTGGTCGCTGCCGCCCAGCTGGAGGCGGAGGCCCCTGTGCTCATAGAGCCAGAGATAGTCATAGCCCTGAAGCAGCTGGTAGCTGAACTCGGTGAACGACATTCCCTCGCGGGACTCGTCGGAGAGTCTCTTCTTGACAGAGTCCTTGGCCATCATGTAGTTGACGGTGATGTGCTTGCCCACGTCGCGGATGAAGTTCAGGAAAGAATAGTCTTTCATCCAGTCATAGTTGTTCACGAGCTCGGCCTTGTTGGGGGCATCGGAGTCGAAGTCCAGTATCCTGCCCAGCTGGGCCCTGATGCCGGCTATGTTGCGGTGGAGGGTCTCCTCGTCGAGCAGGTTTCTCTCCTGCGACTTCATGGACGGGTCGCCGATCATTCCGGTGGCGCCGCCGATGAGGACGTAAGGCTTATGGCCGCAGGCCTGGAAGTGCTTGAGAATCATCACACTGACCAGATGGCCGATGTGCAGCGAGTCGGCTGTGGGGTCTATTCCCACATAGGCCGACTGAGGGCCTTCCATGAGTTTCTCCTCCGTCCCCGGCATGATGTCCTGGATCATGCCCCTCCATTTAAGTTCTTCTACAAAGTTTATCATCGGATGAATTAAAATTTTTACATTTTGGAACTGACAAATTTAGTTATTTTCGGGCGAATTTCTTTAAATTTGCAGGCTGAAGAAAACAGGGTATTTTTAATTATATAAGCAATATGAGAAAGAACATCGTGGCCGGTAACTGGAAAATGAACACAACAGTTCCGGAAGGCGTGGAACTCGCCAAGGCAGTGGTGGAGAAGTCCGCCCAGGTCCCTTCTGAGGTCGGTCTGGTAATCGCCGTTCCCTTCACCCATCTTTATCCCGTGAACGAGGTCGTCAAGGGCAGCAGAGTGGCCCTTTCCGCAGAGAACTGCGCAGACCATGTGAAGGGTGCCTACACCGGAGAAGTCTCCGTGGACATGCTCAAGTCCGTCGGCAGCGAGTACACCATCCTCGGACATTCCGAGCGCCGTCAGTACTACGGAGAGACCGACGAGAAGCTCGTCGAGAAAGTGAAGCTTGCTCTCGAGGGCGGTCTGAAGGTGATCCTCTGCGTGGGTGAGAATCTGGAGGAGCGCGAAGCCGGCAAACATTTCGATGTGGTCGGATCCCAGGTGAAGAATGTGCTCGGACATTTCACCGCCGAGGACATGAAGAGCATTGTGGTCGCCTATGAGCCCGTGTGGGCCATCGGAACCGGCAAGACCGCAACGTCGGAGCAGGCCGAAGAGATCCATGCATATATCCGCAAGACTCTTGCCGAGAAGTTCGGCGCACAGACTGCCGAGGACACCACCATCCTCTATGGCGGATCCTGCAAGCCTTCCAACGCCAAGGAGCTTTTCGCCCAGAAGGACATCGACGGCGGCCTGATCGGAGGCGCAGCCCTCAAGGCCGACGACTTCATCGCCATCGCCCTTTCCTTCTAAGGGTCAGTCGCATAGATACAAAAAAAGGTGCCGGGAAACCGACACCTTTTTTAATTCTCTGGACTTGGAATTATTTGGAAGCTTCCACGGAAACTTTTCTGAATTCCTTAAGGTCTTTCATGAGAGCGAGAGCGGCCTTGCGGGCACGTGCGCCGGCGGCCTTGTTGCCCTTCTCCACCTGAGCGGCGGAATTCGCTGCGAACTCCTGATACTCAGCGTTGATTTTTTCGACAAGTTCCTTCATAGATCTGGTGTTTATAATGTTAATGTGGTAATCGAGGAGATAATTGGGTGTTAATCGTTTAACCCTCAATCGCTCACGCAATTTATGTAAAAAGGGACGAAAAAACAAAATAAAATGGAGAAAATCAGGCCTACTGATTGTGGCTCAGGTCTTAGGACTTCTTCGGAGCGGACGAATTGAGCGAATTCATGGCTATGTCCGGGCCCGCGAGAACGAAATCCCGTATGCCCTTTCCGGCCCTTTCGCACAGCTCCGGCATGGCCGCCTGCTGCTCTTCGCTCAGTTTCCCGAGCACGAAATCAATCTGCCCGCCGCGGTGGAACTCGTTTCCGATTCCGGCCCTGATGCGGCAGTAGTCCTGGGTGCCTATGGTCTCCTGGATGTTCTTGAGGCCGTTGTGGCCTCCGTCGCTGCCTTTCTTCCTCATTCTCAGCGTCCCGAACGGGATGTTGAGGTCGTCGCATATGATGAGGATCCGGTCTGCGGGCACTCCGAGCCGGGTCATCCAGTAGCGGACGGCGTTTCCGCTCAGGTTCATGTAGGTGGACGGCTTCAGGAGCGTGATTTTCCTGCCCTTGAGCGAGACTTCGGCAGAGTCCCCGTATCTTCCGGGACTGAAAACAGCATTGGATGCCTTTGCAAAGGCATCCAATACCATAAATCCCATGTTGTGTCGGGTTCCCTCATACTCGGCGCCGATGTTGCCCAGTCCGACTATGAGAAAGCTGTTGACTCCCGGCATGGTTTCAGTCAGGGGCTTACGCCTCAGCAGTTGCAGCAGCCGCAGCATTGCGTGTAGCCTTGACGCCGCAGATGATGGTGTCCTTCTTGGTCAGGATCGTGACGTTGTCATATTTCAGGTCGCCGGCCACGATGTTGGCACCGATCTCAAGAGGGGTGATGTCCACGGGGAGCTCGTCGGGAAGGTTCTTCATGAGAGCGCTGATGCGGAGCTCTCTCTGCTTCTTGACGAACTTGCCGCCCTTCTGCACGCCGGCAGCGTGACCGGTGATGGACAGGGGCACGTTGATGGCGATGGGCTTGTCCTCAGAGACGGCCAGGAAGTCCACGTGGAGGCAGTTGTCTGCCACGGGATGGAACTGAAGCTCGTGCACTACCGAAGGATACACCTTTCCGTCACCGAGATTGAGGTCGATGATGTAGGAAGCGGGAGTGTAGAGAATTCCGTTGAGCTCTTTCTCTTCAACGGTGAAGAGGATGTTGCCCATGCCGGGTCCGTAGAGATTGCAGGGAACGAGACCCTGTTTGCGGAATGCCTTGATCACGGCCTTGTTTCCGACCTCGCGGATCTGGCCCTTAAGTTCAAAATGCTTCATTTTGATTCTGATTATAAATGTGTTACTCAGTCTGTTGTTTCACAGACCCCATTGCACCAAAAGCGTTTGGCCGCTTTTATCAGATGCGGGCGCAAATATAGTAAAAAATTCTATGATTCCGCACGGGCTGCCTCCGAAAATGATCAGGTGGCCGGACCGCGCAGATTATTGAGTGTCAGAGACCAGCTCAGTGGCCTTGTTCCATGCGAGGGTCCGGTAGAAGGAGTCCAGATAGCTGCTGCCCATGGACGGCAGATACATGCTGAATCCGCAGTGGGTGTCGATCTTCTGGGTATAGATATATGGCGTGGCCTCGTTGTAGAGCACGCATCCGTCGAGAGCGGCCTGAAGGGAGGCGAGCTCGGACTCGTCGGCACCGGCCTTGGCCAGGATGTCGTAGAGGTCATAGTGCCAGTGCTTGTCGTTGTTATAGAAATAGGCCTGGACCCTGTTTCCGTTCAGGCTCGCGATTTGCGCGCGGTATTTTTCGAACAGGGTGCGGCACACTTCTGCGACCGGCTCCAGATTCGTGCAGTCCACGCAGGAGATGGTGGCCCAGCGGTAGATGTCGCTCTTGGCGTTGTAGGTCTCGTAGTAGTCGGAGCAGACCTTCTCTGGCTCGGGAGTCACCGGACGGAGGAGACGCTCCGTCAGGTTCTGATAGTCAAAGCCTTCCGCGAGGGTCTCGCTCTGGCAGAAGCCCAGTTTGTCCGCGACGTCGCGCAGCTCCCACGCCACCTCGATTCCGCCCATCAGGCAGACGTCGAAGATGATGTAGTCCATATGCATGGGGAAGGCCGAGGCGAAGTCCTGGATGTCCATTTCGCAGGAATATCTCTTGTTGTCGGAGACATAGACCTCCTGGGTGACGGATTTCACCGCGGGCAGGGAGGGGTCCCTGTCGGGCTCCACATAGAGATGGCCGCCGCGCTGCGGGTCCTTTTCGCCGGCCGACCATAGGGATATGTTCTGGCCGTCGTATTTTTCGGGATTGCTGAAATAGTAGCTGGGCATCCAGCCGGTGCCGTGCGAGGACAGGACCATTCCGTAGCTCTTGGCGGGGAAGAGAGTCTTCGCCTCGGTGAGAAATTCCCTCATGACCTCGGACGAGGCAAGGAGCGTCCCCTTTTCCTTCCGGAACAGGGTGTCCAGCACGGCACCCTGGCCTTTTGATTTTTTGTAAATCCGGAACATGACAGGCTCGGTCTGATCCGCATAGTCTCCGGCCGATTCGGTCAGTTTGCTTATTACCAGCAGGATATCATGGCTTTTCTTAGAGGGGAGCCAGCCGTTCCGGAGGTCTTCCAGGTCTCCGGACATATATTCGCTGAGGGAGTTGAACCCGGCGGAGTAGAGAATAAGCACCTTGTCATATTCCCCGTCCCAGTTCTCCTCGTGCCCGCATCCGGCCAGGCCCAGCGTCATGGCCGCAAATGCCACGGCAGCATACAGATATCTCTTGAGTCCCATAATTCTGCAAAGATAGAAGCAAAATTTGTAAATTTGTCTCATGTGTCCCGCACAGGCGGGGTTTATATCCAAAATCGTTCCGCAGAGGATGGGAAGAGATATCTGGAAGACCGGCCGGCTCTACAGGCTCAGCCGTAAATATATGGCCCTGATCACCAGGACTTCGTTTTCTTCGGTGAAGATTGTCGGGCGGGAGAACATCCCCGACGGCGGGGCCGTCATATTCGCCCCGAACCACTGCGCCGCGATGATGGACCCCATGATCATGCTCCTGATCTCCGGCAGGCCGGTGGGATTCGGCTGCCGCTCGGATATATTCGAAAATCCGGCCGTCGCGAAGATCCTTTACTGGAGCAAGGCGCTTCCCGTAGCCCGCGAGCGCAACGGTCTGAGCGAGATTGCGAAGAACCTGTCCACTATAGACGACATTGTGGACTGCCTGGCCCACGGGATGCCGTTCTGCATGTACAGCGAGGGGACACACCGCCCGGAAAGGGGGCTGCTTCCCATAAAGAAGGGCCTGTTCAAGATAGCCAGAAAGGCTGCGGACACGCTCGGAAAGCCGGTCTATGTGGTCCCGGTGGGCGTGGGCTATGAGTATTTCTTCCATGAGATGGGCAATGTTTCCGTGCATGTGGGCAAGCCCGTGGAGATAGGGGAGTACTTCCGCGCCAGGGAAGGCGTGAGCGAGGCTGAGGTGTACAGGGAAATCTGCGCCGAGTTCCATGACACGATCCTTTCTCTGATAGGAGAGCCGCCCGCAAGAAGGCATGACCTCCGGGTTCTGAGGCTCGTCCTTCTCGCCCTGTCTTTTCCCATATGGCTGGCCTGCGCCCTGCTGTCTTTCCCCATCTGGCTGCCTGTCAAGCTGATAATGGCCGGTATGGAGGACAAGGCATGGACCTATACGGTCTATTTCGCCTTCCGCGGACTGCTTCCGGTGCTGTGGCCGTTCTTCGCCTTCTTCGCATGGTGGAGCAACCAGTGGCGCAGGCTGGTTTCGGACCTGTGCCCGGGCCGCGGGCGCGCCGAATAACTGACAACCAATACCAACGATAATGAAAAGCATTCTGAAAATGGCTATGACGCTGACCGGGGCCGCCGCTGTGGTCTCATGCGGCGGCGGAAACGACAAAT
>CAVIVH010000006.1:11214-16546 GCA_963646185.1 bacterium
TCAAGTATCTCGTGGACCAGTTTGCCGACATCAAGGTGATGCGCTACCAGGTTCCCGGCTGGGACAGGCTGTCCCTGAGGCAGAAGGAATATGCCTATCATCTTTCCGAGGCCGCGAAATGGGGCCGTGACATAACCTGGGACCAGTACTGCCGCTATAACCTGCCGGTCCGCCACACCATAGAGAAGATTCTCGAGGAGTACAAGGGCGACCGCACCACTCAGGATTACGCCGATTTCCTGGTCTATGCCAAGCGGGTGTTCTTCAGCAACGGAGTGCATCACCACTATGCCGAGGACAAGTTCTTCCCGGCATGCTCCAAGGAATATTTCGCATCGCTGATGCAGGCTGTGGACGCCGAGAATGCCGGACTGCTGGACTTCATCTATGATCCCGATGCCTATCCCCAGAGGCGTTCGACCTCTCCGACCGGCGACATCGTCGCTCTCTCGGCCGTGAATTTCTATGACGGGGTGACCCGCCCCGAGGTGGAGGCCTACTATAAGTCCATAATGGACCCTTCCGACCTCAACCCCGTTTCCTATGGCCTCAACTCCAAGATAGTCAAGGGTCCGGACGGAAAGCTGCGCGAGGAGAAATGGACCGCCGACGGCATCTACGGCTCCGCCATCTCCAAAATCTGCGAGGAGCTGGAGAAGGCGAGCGAATATGCCGAGAACGACATCCAGAAGAGGGAGCTTGGCCTGCTGATTGACTATTACAGGAGCGGAGACCTCCGCAAGTGGGACGAGTTCAATATCGAATGGGTCAAGGACACTCTCGGACAGATCGACTTCGTCAACGGCTTCATCGAGGACTATGACGACCCGCTCGGCCACAAGGCTACCTTCGAGGGCACCGTGGAACTCAAGGATTCCGCCGCATCGGCGAGGACGGCCCTGCTGAGCGCCAATGCGCAGTGGTTTGAGGACAACGCTCCCATAGATCCGAGATTCAGGAAGAAAGAGGTGAAGGGCATTTCGGCCAAGGTCGTGGACGTGGTGGCTCTCTCCGGCGCCACATATCCCGCCCCGCCCATCGGAATCAATCTTCCCAACGCGGACTGGATCCGCAAGGAACACGGCTCCAAGTCGGTGACAATCGCGAACATAACCCATGCCTATGACAAGGCCGCCCTGGAGATGCCCACGAGCACTCTCACCGAGTTTGCCTATTCGCAGGAGGAGATAGACGCCTACAGGAAGTATGGCGACTATGACGACGAGATCCACACCGATCTCCACGAATGCCTCGGACACGCTTCCGGCCAGATTCTGCCCGGAGTGTCATCTTCGGCTCTGGGCGAGTATCAGTCCGCTCTCGAGGAGGCCCGCGCCGACCTTTTCGGACTCTATTACATAGCCGACCCCAAGATGGTGGAGCTGGGCATACTGTCCGACCCCGAGGCCTACAAGCCTCACTATGACAACTACATCCTGAACGGCCTGTTCGTGCAGTTCACCCGCGTGGAGCTCGGCCGCCCCAACACCGAGGCCCATATGCAGAACCGCAAGCTCATCGCCCAGTGGTGCTATGAGAAAGGTCTGAAGGATAATGTGATAGAGAAGAAGGTCAGAGACGGAAAGACCTATTTTGTGGTCAATGACTATGTGGCTCTCCGCGGACTCTTCGCCAGCCTCCTGGCCGAGATCCAGAGAATCAAGAGCGAGGGCGACTATGCCGCAGGCAAGGCCCTGATCGACACATATGCCGTCAACATAGATCCCGAACTCCACAAGGAGGTTCTCGAGAGATATGCCTCCCTGGGTCTCAAGCCCTATGGCGGATTCATCAACCCGGAGATTGTCCCTGTCGAGAAGGACGGAAAGGTGGTCGATTATAAAATCGAATATGCCGACGACTATCTGAAGCAGCAGCTCGACTACGGCAAGCGTTACAAAACTCTCTAGCGCCCGTAATGGACAGGACTCTCAGCGAGTATAAATTCTATCTGAAGGTCGAAAGGTCGCTCTCGTCCAACACGGCGTCGGCGTATCTCTCCGACCTTCAGGAGTTTTTTGAAGCCACCGGCGCCGACCCGCTGAGCGTGGACAAGGATGCCGTGGTGGATTATCTTTCCGGAAGGAAGATTTCCGACAAGTCTCTGGCCCGCGCGCTGAGCGCCTTCCGCTCCTTTTTCTCCTGGCTTCAGCTTTCCGGCTTCAGGGAGGACAATCCCTGCGACAATGTGGACTTCCCGAAGCTGGGAAAATATCTTCCCATGGTGCTTTCGGTCGAAGAAGTGGACGCCATCATGGATTCGGTGGACGTCTCCACCGTGTCCGGAAAGCGGGACCGGGCCATACTCGAAGTGCTCTATGGCTGCGGCCTGCGGGTGTCCGAATGCGCCGGACTCCGGATATCGGACCTTTTCTTCGGGCAGGGTTTCGTCCGGGTGACGGGCAAGGGCGACAAGCAGAGGGTGGTGCCGATAGGGGAGAATGCGGTGGATGCGGTGAACGGGTATCTGGCGGTGAGGCCCGGGCCGGAAGCCGGCTGTGACGACATCCTTTTCCTGAACCTGCGGGGCAAGGGCCTGAGCAGGATCTCCATATTCAATATGGTGAAGCGCCAGGCTATGGCCGCGGGCATCCACAAGGAGATCTCTCCGCACACGTTCAGACACAGCTTCGCCACCCATCTCATCGAGAACGGGGCGGACCTGAGAACGGTGCAGGAGATGCTTGGCCACGAGAGCATACTCACGACCGAAATCTATACCCATATCGACACCGAGACCTGGCAGAAGAACATTCTCTCCCATCAGGGAAGACCGGCGGTGAACCGGCTCAGGGGGATTCGCGCGGGGTCTCGATGCGGCAGAGAGAGAGTCGCTCCGCATCTTCTTCCGTGATGATTCCGGCCCTGGCGAGATTCTCCACGCTCCACTCCGAAGCCGGATTGTTGTCGCGGAACAGGATTATGCCCCGGGCCGCGTGCTTTCCTATGTAGGGGTGCAGGGCCAGGCTGTCTTCCGGCAGGGTCCAAAGCCGGAAGGGCGGGATGTCCCCGGCATAGACCAGGTCCGCGAACTTTTCATATTTTTCGCTGTCCATGCCCTTGATTTCCAGCAGCTGCTCCGCCGTGGAGTAGCCTCCGAGCCGTCTGCGGTACTCGATTATCCGCGCGGCATAGTAGGGTCCGATTCCGGGCAGGGCGTCGAAGGCGGCGGAGTCCGCCCTGTTGATGTCGGTGCGGGGTATGTCTATAAAGGGCTCCAGCCTGGCATAGACCGAATCGGCCACCACGAAGGACTTGGCGAAGTCCTCCCTGCGACGGAATCTTCCTCCGGCCTTGCGGTATTTGTCTATGGACTGGGCCTGTTTCTGGGAGAAGCCCAGGCGCATCAGGTCTTCTATGCTTGCGGTGTTGGGGTCGAAGCGGAAGGACTCGAAGGTCCGTTTTCCGTATTTTTCCCGCACTTTCATGGCCGCAGGGCTGTGGGTCGCCGACTTTATGGAGATTGCGGCCGCCCCGGCGGAGGAGCTTTTCCCGGCGGCGTTTTCCCCCGAGGAGGTGCTTTTTCCGCCGGCTGCGTTTTTCCGGGTGCCGGATCTTTTTCCGGTGCCGGCGGAACTCCGGCCCCCAGACCGGGCGGTTCCGCCTTCTCCGGATGCCCAGTCTCCTCCGGAGATTTCACGGGCCGCTCCGTCTCCGGCGGGCAGGCCTGCATCAGGAAACCGGCCGCGGTCCTGATAGACATAGACCGTGTCCGGAACGTCTCTGTTTGCAGTTATTCTAGCTATCGAGGCTCTGTGGACGAACAGGGCCGTCTGGTATCCCGTGACAAGAAATACAAGGGCGATGGCTCCCACCGTGAACGATGTGGCCGGCCGGTAACCCTTGCCGTGTCCGTCATCTTCCTTCGGGTTCTTTCCCCTCTGACTCTCTCTCCTCATACCCGTTCTTTTCTGAATTTTTTCCGGCCGCGGCTCCCGCGACCACTATCACTATCTCTCCCTTGGGAGCATGTTCCTCAAACCATGCGCGGACCTCTCCGAGCGTTCCGCGGCGGTGCTCCTCGTGCACCTTGGAGATCTCTCTTGCCACCGAGCACTCCCTGTCTTCCCCGAAAAACTCGCCGAACTGCGCCAGCGTCTTCACCAGACGGTAGGGCGACTCATAGAAGACCATCGTGCGGGTCTCGGAGGCCAGGGCGGTGAGCAGAGTCTTGCGGCCCTTCTTGACCGGAAGGAACCCTTCGAAGCAGAACCTGTCGCAGGGGAGTCCGGACGAAACTATGGCCGGGATGCAGGCTGTCGGGCCCGGAAGGGTCTCTATGTCAATGCCTTCGGCGGCGCAGATTCTGGCCAGGAAGAATCCGGGGTCGGAAATGCCGGGAGTGCCGGCGTCGCTGACGAGGGCTACGTTGAGCCCCGCCAGGATTCTGTCCTTTATCAGTTCCGAAGTCTGATGCTCGTTGAACTTGTGGTGGGACTGCATTCTGGTCTCTATGCCGTAGCGGTGCATGAGCACGGAACTGGTCCTGGTGTCCTCGGCCAGAATCAGGTCCACTTCCTTCAGTATGCGCACGGCCCTGAAGGTCATGTCCTCCAGATTTCCCACCGGAGTGGGGACTATGTAGAGCTTTCCTGCCATCATTTGCGGATTTTGCGGCGGACCGACATCATGAAGCGATAGCCGTCTTCGCTGTCGGGGTCCCATTCGGGGAAGTTTTCGCTCACATAGGTGACGGCTTCCTTCAGCGTGCTCATGGAGTTGAGCTTGTCTATGGCGTACTGGTAGAGGGCGGAGTCGCCTCTGAACAGGCGCCGGATGTACAGGAGCTGGTCGCCCAGCCCTATCGCGCTGCGCAGGGATTTCACCTCGGGACCGGGGATGTCGTGGAGCCATGCGTCTTTTTCGGCCATGACGTCCATGACGGCGCCGCCGGCGGCTTTCTTGCCGTGTCTGCCCTTGCGTGGCATGTCCTCGACCTCGATTTCTCCGAACAGGGTCTCTTCGGTCCTGGGAACGTTTTCTTCGGCGGGCACATCGACAGGCTCGGGGGCCGTCTCGGCAATCGGTTCTGGGAACTCGACCGGCATTTCGACCGGCTCGGGGGCCGTCGAAGTAACCGTTTCAGCGACCGTCGCAGGGACCGTGATGTCGTCCAGGGACAGATCTATGGTTTCCTCGCTGCCGCTGCCGGCTCCGGCCGCACCGGCTTCCGCCTCGGGAAGCGGAGAAACGCCGCGGAGCTCCGCTACCTCCCTCTCCAGGGCTGCAATCCGGGAACTCAGACTCTCCAGAACCGCACGGAGCTCTTCCGGGATATTTTCAAGACTCGAATTTTTCATTTTTGGCTATATTTGCGGCACCGGCACCGGCG
>CAVIVH010000007.1:0-1194 GCA_963646185.1 bacterium
CTTCAGCACGGACAGGTCCAGGTCCCTGAACATGGCGCGCATGGAGATGCCGGCGTTGTTGACAAGAATGTCGATCCGGCCGAAGCGCTCCACGGTCTTTTCGACCAGAGCCTTGCAGTCTTCCTCGCGGGAGACGTCGGCCGCCACGCACAGGACCGAAGAAGGGTCCTTCGAGACAGAAGCGGCTTCCCGCTCCATCTTTTCAAGACTCCTGGCGGCCATGACCACCCTGGCGCCATAGCTTCCGAATAATCTGGCAGAAGCCAACCCGATACCCGAGCTGGCTCCTGTCACTATAATCACTTTGTCCCTGAAATATTCCGGACTCATGTTTTCAGTATTTACACGTTTTCTACATGATGGTCTTGGCGGCGATGTCATCTCCGTCATATGCGCCGGCGTCAAGCTTCTGCTTAATCTCCTTAAAGGCGTTGAGAGTGTAGTTGACATCCTCCATCGTGTGGGCCGCAGTGGAAACGATGCGGAAAATTACCATTCCCTTCGGGATGACGGGATAGATGACCATGGAGCAGAAGATTCTGTAGTTCTCCCTGAGGTCCATGGCGATCTTGGTTGCCTGAGCGACTCCGCCGCCATCGATGTGGATGGGGGTGACGCAGGCCTCTGCCTCGCCGATGTCGAATCCGAGCTCCTTTATGCCGTCCTGGATGGCGTGGGTGATGGCCCAGCACTGTTTCCTGCGCTCGTCACCTTCGGGCGACATTATGATTTCGAGACGCTTGATGTTGCCCTCCACGAAAGCCATGGGCTGAGACTTGGCATACATCTGGGAACGCATGTTCAGGCGGAGGAAGTTGATGACCTTCCTGGGGCCGGCGATGAAGCCTCCGATGGAAGCCATCGACTTGGCGAACGCTCCGATGTAGAGGTCGATGCCGTCCATGCAGTGGAGCTGCTCGGAGGTGCCTCTTCCGTGCTCGCCGAGAAGGCCGAAGCCGTGGGCGTCGTCCACGAAGATGCGGAACGAATATTTCTTCTTGAGGGCCACGATCTTGTCCAGGATTCCGAGAGCTCCGGTCATTCCGAACACTCCCTCGGTAATCAGCAGCACTCCGCCGCCGTTGGCGTCAGCTTCCTGACAGGCCTTGGCGAGAACCTTCTCGCTGTCGGCGATGTTGTTGTGGCGATATGTATACTTGCTGCCTATGTGGAGACGGATACCGTCGAGCAGGC
>CAVIVH010000007.1:1204-10423 GCA_963646185.1 bacterium
TCGTGGCGCGACGTGAGGGTATCGATGGCGGAGACGATTCCCTGATAGCCGAAGTTGAACAGGAAGGCGTCCTCCTTCTTCTCGAAGTCGGCGAACATCTTCTCCAGCTTCTCGTGAAGGGCCGTGTGGCCGGAAAGCATGCGGCTGCCCATAGGATAGGCAAGGCCCCACTTTGCGGCGGCCTCGGCGTCGGCCTTGCGCACCTCGGGATGGTTGGCCAGTCCGAGATAGTTGTTGAGGCTCCAGTTCAGGACCTCTTTGCCGTTGAAGACCATGTGGGGGCCGAGTTCGCCCTCAAGCTTCGGGTACATGTAATAGCCGAAGCCCTGGTCATAGTATTGTCCGATGGGACCGCCTGTGTCCCTGATGATTCTTTCAAAAATGTCAAGCATATGTCTATATGTTTTAAATATTTATGCGTCTATGTTGGCGTAATGCGCGTTCTCTTCGATGAACTGTCTGCGCGGCGGCACGTCGTCGCCCATCAGCATCGAGAAGGTCCTCTCGGCCTCTGCGGCGTTCTCTATGGTAATCTGCCTCAGGAGCCTGGTCTCGGGGTTCATGGTGGTGGACCAGAGCTGCACGTCGCTCATCTCTCCCAAACCTTTGTAGCGCTGGACGGTGACGCCCTTGTCACTGCCCTTGCCGAGCTTCTCGGTGGCCTGCAGCCTCTGCTCGTCGGTCCAGCAATAGATCTCCTCCTTGCCCTTCTTCACGAGATAGAGCGGCGGGGTGGCGAGATAGACATATCCGTTCTTGATGAGATCGAACATGTGGCGGAAGAAGAACGTGAGTATCAGAGTGGCGATGTGGCTTCCGTCCACATCGGCATCGGTCATGATTATCACCTTGTGATAGCGCAGCCTGCTGAGGTCCATCGTCTTCTCGCCGGTCTCGTTCTCCGTGGCCACGGTAACTCCGAGAGCGGTGTAGATGTTTCTGATTTCCTCGCTTTCAAAAGCCCTGTCGGCGGCGGCCTTCTCCACGTTCAGAATCTTGCCTCGGAGCGGGAGTATGGCCTGGATCCTGCGGTCCCTGCCCTGCTTGGCGGTTCCGCCTGCGGAGTCTCCCTCCACAAGGAAAAGCTCGCACTTGCCAGGGTCCCTTTCAGAGCAGTCGGCCAGCTTGCCGGGCATTCCCGCACCGGACATCACGGTCTTTCTCTGAACCATCTCGCGGGCCTTGCGGGCCGCGTTGCGGGCGGTGGCGGCGAGAACTATCTTCTCGATTATGGCCTTGGCCAGTTTGGGATTCTCTTCGAGATACTGGTCCATGGCGGCCGAAGTGGCCTGAGACACGGCCGACGTCACCTCGCTGTTGCCCAGCTTGGTCTTGGTCTGGCCCTCGAACTGAGGCTCGGCCACCTTCACGGAGATGACGGCCGTCAGACCCTCCCTGAAGTCCTCGGGAGCGAGTTCCACCTTGCTCTTGGCCAACAGGTTGTTCTGGTCGGCATAATTCCTCAGGGAGCGGGAAAGTCCCATCTTGAAGCCCTGGAGATGCGTGCCGCCCTCTATGGTGTTGATGTTGTTGACGTAGGAATAGATCTTCTCGCTGTAGCCGTTGTTATACTGCAGGGCTATGTCTATGGGGATGATCTTGTCACTGGACACACAGACCGGCTCGGGAATCAGGTGCTCGG
This sequence comes from bacterium, assembly GCA_963646185.1. Classification (GTDB taxonomy): domain Bacteria; phylum Bacteroidota; class Bacteroidia; order Bacteroidales; family UBA932; genus Cryptobacteroides. The sequence goes on from CAVIVH010000007.1 coordinate 2,847, forward strand.
CGCCGGCGTCCAGATAGGTGATGAACTCCTTCAGACCGTGCTCGGAATAGAAGACGTCGTTCTTGTAGATCTTGTTGCCGGTGGCCTTGGAGTCGCCGTTGGCGTCGGTCACATATTCGTCCACGACCTCGCGCCTGTCGGTCAGGGTGATCCTTATGCCTTTGTTCAGATAGGCCAGCTCCCTGAGCCTGGCGGCAAGGGTGTCATATTTATAGACTATCGAGGCCGTGAATATGGTGGCGTCCGGATGGAAGGTGATGATGGAGCCGGTGTCGTGGCAGTCGCCGACCACCTCGACGGGGGTCAGAGGCTTGCCCTTGGAATATTTCTGGACATAAATCTTGCCCTCTCTGTGAATCTCCGCCGTGAGGCTGTCGGACAGCGCGTTCACGCAGGAGACGCCCACACCGTGGAGACCTCCGGAAACCTTGTAGCTGTTCTTGTTGAACTTTCCTCCGGCGTGGAGCACGGTGAGCACGACCTCGAGCGCGGAGCGGTGCTCCTTCGGATGCATGCCCGTGGGGATGCCTCGGCCGTTATCCTGAACCCTTATGGAATTGTCTTCGTTGATGGCGACTTCGATGTCGGTACAGAACCCGGCCATGGCCTCGTCTATACTGTTATCGACCACCTCATAGACCAGATGGTGCAGACCTCTCTCTCCGATGTCTCCTATGTACATGGAAGGTCTCTTCCTCACGGCCTCGAGTCCTTCCAGCACCTGTATACTGCTCGCGGAATACTGTTCTTCCGCCTTTAACATTTCTTTTTCGTCCATTTTTTACTGTTCACGTAGAATGCAAAAATACGAAAGTTTACAGATTAAAACAAACCCCCGCGGTGAGCTTGACACCCTTCTCCGCATAGAGCGGAGTCCTCTGCACGGACATGCCCAGAAGATTGCCGGCGGCGGCCCAGACGGAAAATCTGCGGGTCACGGCATACTCGGCCTCAAGGGCCAGATCGGCATAGCCGGGGAGCTCGGCAAGGATCTGTCCGTCACCTGTCATCATATAGCCTTTCCTGAGGCTGGCGGCCTCCACAGAGAAACCTGCGTATATTCTCCTGTTCCAGTTGTAGCGGACCCTTATGTCGCCCGAGAGGGGCGCGGGGCCGAATCCCGGCATCCCGTCGTCATAAAGTCCGGTCTTCTTCGCGTCCACCCGGCCCCCGACGAGCACGTGCCCGGTGTCCAGCATGAACCTGAGGCTCGCATAGATGACATCGGTGTCATTATACATCAGCAGCGGCATGACAGCGGTCCCGTCATAGAGCACATTGTCGGTGGCATAGCCCTCATAGGAAGCATATCCGGCGGACAGGTCATATCTGAACGCGCCGGCGAAATTGCCGCGAAGTCCGGCCCTCGCGTCAATCTGCGTCACGGTGTTGTCCGACAGCGGCCCGTTTTCGGACACCGCGGTGAAGCTGAAGAAATGGTTCCTGTCCTTGAGGGAGGAATAGGAGTTGTTGTTCAGTCCTCCTGTGGCCAGGACATAAAAGTCGAGCCTGTCCCTTATCAGGCGGGCATCGAACCTCACGTCGGGATAGATTATCTGCCCGGTCCTCTTTCCGAGCCTGTAGCCCATGTAGCCGTCGCCGCCGTTTATCGCGAAATCAACCCTGGCGCCAAGCTGTAAACTGGCCTTTCCGCCAGACCGCACATATTTGGGAGTGAGGTGGAAATGCCCGGTCTGGGCGCTGAAGAGTTTCGAGAATGTGGTGATGCAGGTCCCGGCTTCGAGCGAGACTTCGCCGCCGCTGCGGAGTTCAGAGCCCGCTTCGGCGCGCAGCGAGAAGTCGCCGGCCGTCAGGGCGTTGTCGCTGTCCAGCGAGGGGACCTTCTCCCCCGCCATGCGGTATTTCAGGTCCGCGGAGTAGAAGAAGCGGCTTCCGGCCGAGGGGCTGGAATACACTCCGGCCTTGAGGTCCAGGCCGTTATACCCGGCAGTCTGCAGGAAATCCTTGGTGTGTATTCCGTAATATCCGGCCCCGAAGGTATATGAGGCCTTCGGCCTGTCATAGCGGCCGTCCACTCCGGCGGAGGTGAGCACGTCGCGGCCCGACCATGAGGACGAGACATCTTCAAGCCTCGTGGCATCGGCGGCCTGGGACGGGCCTATGCCGTAATAGTCTCCGAAATATGACCTGTGCGACGCATGGACGTTCAGGTCCAGGCCGCCGGCCTTGAGCGAGGGGCTGAACACGAAGTCCAGAAATGGGTTCAGCGTGTATCCGGCCCCGGCCTTGAAATAGAGTTTCCTGCCGGGATCGGCGGCCGCACCGGGCTTCATGTCAAGCAGATAGGGCGAAAAGTCATATCCGCCCCTGTAGGGATTGCTCAGGACCGAATACTGGAAATCCGCGTCGAATCTGTAAAGGGAGTCCGGCACGTCCATCTTCTGCACGGGCTTCACCGCGTCCACGGTCTTTCCCTCGAAGGAATTCGTCACCTCCACGGTCGGATTCAGGTCCTGTCCGGCGGACAGAAAGGGAAACGCGAGGGCAAACGCGGCGGATGTCAAAACATATCTTCTTCTCATGTCAAGGATTTCTGAAGGTTATTTCCCGAGCTCGTCAAGCTTGGAGAGTCTCATTTTCACATTGTCCAGCACATCGTCGTCGGCGCCCGTGGACGTATATCCGTCCCTGACGCTCTCAAACGTGGCGCGGGCCTGGCGGAGGTCGTCCCTTTCGGCGAACGAGTCACCGAGAAGGATGAACGCCTTGGCGAGCCAGTAGGTCTGGCCTGTCCCGGAGTCGGAGAACGCATAGACCTGCTTCTCCACATCGGCGAAGCGGCCTTCGTCATAGCTATTCTGTATCAGCATATAAGCGGCTTCGGCACCCTGGGGCGTCCCGGTGTTTCCGGATATGGACGAGAACCATTTCATGGCGGAAGCCCTGTCGCTGGTGGCGAGGGCGGACTTGGCCTTGACATAGACAGCCTCCAGCCTGTCCGACTTGGACGAAGCCTGCGAGGCCTCCACCGCGCCGGCATAGGTGATGGCGTCGGAATAGAGCTTGGCCCTGTAGGCGGACTCCATCATGCCCAGAACGGCGGCATGGACGCTCTCCTTCTGGCGGGCTATGCCCGAAAGCTGCCTGTAATAGTCCAGGGCGGCGGCATAGTTCTCAAGCTCGAACGAGAGCTTCGCGGCCGAGAGGGCGGCATTCTCCTTGAAGGTGTCCTCGGAGCCGGCCAGAACCCTGGCATAGCTGTCCACGGCCTGCTCCTTGCGGCCGCTGCCGCGATAGGACTCGGCCATATAGAACTCGGCCCTGTCGCTGAATTTTCCCCGGGGATAGCGGTCTCTGTAGTTCTGGAGCAGGGTGAGGGCCTTCTCCCAGCTGCCGGCCAGAGCAGACTGCTCGGCGGCGCCGAACACCAGCTCCTCCATGTCCAGACCTGCCGTAGCCGACGGAGAGTCAAGGCTTTCGACATAAGCCACATAGGCCTCGGGCTCGCCCTTGGCCTGATATATCAGGTTCATGGCCGCAAGCGCGTCGGAAGAGAATTCGGTTCCGGGCATCTCGGCTACGACTTTCTTGTAATAGCCGAGTGCGGAATCATATTTCTTCTCATTTCTTTCTATGGTTCCGAGGTCGAGCAGGGCTCTGGCCGCATAGGCCTTGTCTCCGCTGCCCTCGGCCAGGCTCTTGAACTGCGCCGCGGCGTCGTCATTGCGTCCGGCGGCCAGATAGGCCCTTCCCAGCTCATAGGAGGCCTCGTTGTAGTAGGCCGAGCCGGAGTGAGCCCCGGAGACGCGCTCCAGAGAGGCTATCTTGGACGGAAGATTGTCGGCGAGGCCATATGCGAGGCCGGCCTGATAATAGGGATAGACCTCGTCGGCGTCGGCAATCTCGTCGGAGGCGGCCATATAGGCCTGAGCCGCATCGGCATATTTCTTCTCGGCGAAGAGGCAGTCGGCCTTGCGGACCATCGCGTCCTTCTTCATGCTTCCGCCCTGACGGGCATATTCGTCAAACCAGCGGGCCGCCAGGTCATATTTGCCTTCCTTGTAGTAGCAGTAGGCGATGTTGTAGGGCAGCAGACTCCCCTCCTCCCTGCCGTCCAGGGCGGAGACGTTGTAGAGCTCCGTGAAGGCGGTCCTGGCCGTCTCATACCTGTCGTCCCTGTAATAGGACTCGGCCAGCCAGTATCTGGATAGACGGTTCACGGCCGACTGCCTGTCGGAATAGAACGAGACGGCCTTCAGGCAGGGCACGGCGTTGCGCCAGGAGGCGCCCGAGATGAGCTGGTTCGCCCTCAGATAATTGGCCTTCATGTAGTTGGCTGTCATGTCGGGGTCCAGCTCGTCGATTTTGTTATAGGTCTCCACAGCCCCGGCATAGTCCCTGTCATAGAGGGCGGAAAGGGCCATGTAGCCATAGATCTCGTCGTTCTTCTCCTTGTCGGAGTATTTCTTCATGTAGCCGTTGAAGGCGGTGTTGTCCTTGTTCAGGTCAAAGGCCAGCTTGGCGTAGTTGTAATAGGCGTCTTCGGTGATGCGGGGGTCATAGGACGACTCCGCGGCGCTTCTGAAAGCCCCCAGCGCCGCCACCTTGTTCTTGGTGCGGATATAGCTGTAGGCGAGGTTGTAGTCGGCGATCTGGCCTATGGAATCGCTCCGGTCGGTCATCTTCTCATAATTGTCTATGGCCGAGACATAGTCGCCGGTAGAATACATCAGAGTGCCGGCATAGAAATAGTCGGTCCTGTTCTTCTTGCCGGCCTCGCCCACTTCGTCATAGTACTTCTTCGCGTTGGCGGTGTCGCCGCGGACGAGATAGGACTCGGAGATTATCCTGGCCAGGCGGGGCTTGCGCTCGTCGGGAATCTTGTCGAAGACTTCGTCCCCGTGCTCAATCACATAGGCATAGTCCTTCATCATGAAGCGGCATTCCATGATGTAGTAGTTGGAGACCTCGGAGAAGCGGGGGTCGCCGGCGGACTGTTCGAACCACGAAAGGGCTTCGCCGAAGTTGCGCTTCTCATAGTTTATGTATCCGGCGCCGTAGCTGGCCGGAGAGGTGAAGTCGCCGTATTCCATATCGGTCACGCGCTCGAAGAGCGGCAATGCGGCATCCCTGTCGCCGCCCTCGAAATAGCAGTAGGCGCGCTTGTAGAGATATTCGGCGCGGGAGCTCCTGTCCACATCCCTGAACTGAACCCTGTCCATGGTCTTTCCGGCCCCGGCATAGTCGCCGGCGTCGAAAAGGTTCAGGGCATGTCGCCACAGCATCCCGGACCCGAGTCCGGAATATGGATATTCGGAGAGATAGGCCTCCATGTCGGCCTCATAGCCGACTTCTTTCAGGCCCACCGAGCACAGCACCGAATAGCCTTCGGCCTGGACATCGTCGATTTCGTCAAACATGGCCTTGGCCCGGCTGAGCATGCCCTTTTCATAGAGGGCGTATGCGTCTTTGAAAAGGCGGCCGCGGTCATCCGCGGACACGGGCGGAGAGGCAAGTATATAAAGGGAAGAAACCGCAAGGACGGTCCCGATGAATGCAGTCTTTCTCACACTCATAGTTACAACCAAATTTAGACAAATCTACGAATTTCTTTTCATATATTTGCTTTATGGAAGACGCTGTGATAACCTTCAGAAACGCCGACATAATGAACGGCGAAAACATCGTGATTTACAACATGGACATGGATGTCCGGAAGGGTGATTTCGTGTATATAGTCGGCAAGGTGGGGACCGGAAAGACCTCCATCATCCGCACCATGACCGCGGAGAATCCGCTCAGGAAAGGGACGGGCCGGGTGTGCGGCTATGACCTCGCGGGCATAAGGTCCAGGGACATCCCCTATCTGAGGCGCAAGCTCGGCGTCGTGTTCCAGGACTTCCAGCTTCTCATGGACAGGAGCGTGAAGGAAAACCTGGAGTTTGTTCTCCGGGCTACGGGCTGGAAGGACTCCAAGGAAATCGACGCCCGCATAGAAGAGGTCCTGGACGCCGTGGGCATGCGCAGCAAGGCGCACAAGATGCCTCATCAGCTCTCCGGCGGCGAGCAGCAGAGAATCGCCATCGCCAGGGCTCTCCTGAACAAGCCCGAGGTGATAATAGCCGACGAGCCCACCGGCAACCTGGACAACGAGACGGCCGACGGCATCCTCAAGCTGTTCTCGGCGATAAACAAGGAAGGCACGGCCATAGTCATGGTGACCCACAACCGCGGGATTTTCGAGAAATACAGGGGCCGCGTGATGGTCTGCAGGGACGAAACCTGCACGGAGCAGAAGGACGACGAGGTCATCGACCTGGCCATAACCATATAGTCCCATGACCGGAAAGGAAAGATACCGCGCGATTCTGGACTGGTTCCGCGAGAACAATCCCTTTGCGGAGACCGAGCTCGAATACGGCACGCCTTTCCAGCTGCTGGTGTCGGTAATCCTTTCGGCCCAGTGCACGGACAAGAGGGTGAACACGGTCACCCCGGCCCTGTTCGCGAGATTCCCGAACCCGCAGTCGCTCGCGACGGCGTCTTTCGACGAAGTGTTCCCATATGTGAAAAGCGTCTCCTATCCCAACAGCAAGACCCGGCACATCATGGACATGGCCGCGATGCTGATCCGGGACTATGGCGGCGAAGTCCCCGCAGACATAGACGAGCTGCAGAAGCTTCCCGGAGTGGGGCCCAAGACCGCCAACGTGGTGGCCTCCATCGTCTATGACAAGCCCGTAATCGCGGTGGACACCCATGTCTTCAGGGTGGCCCGCAGGACAGGCCTTTCCGCCGGCAGGACTCCCCTTGCGGTGGAAAGGGAGCTGGAAAGGAACATTCCGGGGAGCGACAGGCCCAGGGCGCATCACTGGCTCATTCTCCACGGCCGCTATGTCTGCACTGCCAGAAAACCGAAATGCACCGCCTGCGGCATCGCGCAGTGGTGCATTCAGAACTTTTCGGAAACCCGTTAGGAGGCTTTCTTCCCGGAAGCCCGCCAGGGCTCTCCCCTATTCTCCAGGCTTGTAGGAATCCTTGAGGGAGACGGTCTTGTTGAACACGAGATTGTCTTCGGTGCTGTCGGGGTCGCGGAAGTAGTATCCGTCCCTCTCGAACTGCACGGCGAGCATTCCCTCATCCCCGGCCAGGGCGGGCTCGGCATAGGCGCGGGCAACCGTGAGCGAAGAAGGATTCAGGTATTCCTTGTAGTCCCTGTCTTCCGGTATGGAGTTCATGTCGGCCTCGGTGAACAGCCTGTCATAGAGCCTGAGCTCTATGTTCCTGGAATATTCGGGCGACACCCAGTGAATCGTGCCCTTGACCGAGCGCCACTCGCCTCCGCCGGGTCTGGTGGCGGGGTCATAGCTGCAGCGGAGCTCCACAACATTGCCTTCGGCGTCTTTTACGACTTCGTCGCACTTGACGATGTAGGTGTATTTCAGTCTCACCTCTCCGCCCGGCTTCAGCCTGAAGAATTTCTTGGGGGCGTCCTCCATGAAGTCGGACTTCTCGATCAGCACCTCTCCGGTAAAAGGCACCTTGCGGGAGGCTCCCTCGGGGTCTGCGGGGTTCAGGGGGCAGTCAAACCACTCCACCTTGCCTCTCTCCCAAGG
>CAVIVH010000007.1:10433-16090 GCA_963646185.1 bacterium
CAGGGGATCGCGGACGACCATATATCTGTTGGCCCTTGCGTTGAGGTCCTGACGGACACACCACTCGAGCAGCTGTATGTCCATGAGCTGGTCCCTCTTGGAGACTCCTATCTTCTCGCAGAACATCTTGAGCGCCTCGGCGGTGTATCCCCTTCTGCGCACTCCGCAGAGCGTGGGCATCCTGGGGTCGTCCCAGCCGCTCACATAGTGCTTCTGGACAAGCTCGAGGAGCTTGCGCTTGGACATGAGGGTGTAGGTGAGGTTGAGTCTCGCGAATTCATACTGATGGCTGGGGAATATGCGCAGCTTCTGGATGAACCAGTCATAGAGAGGTCTGTGGACATCGAACTCCAGCGTGCATATGGAATGGGTGATGTGTTCTATGGAGTCGCTCTGGCCGTGGGCGAAGTCATACATGGGATATATGCACCACTTGTCGCCGGTCCTGTGATGATGCGCATGCTTGATGCGGTACAGAAGCGGGTCGCGGAACAGCATGTTGGGGCTGGCCATGTCAATCTTGGCGCGCAGCACCTTGGCTCCGTCGGGATACATTCCGGCCTTCATGTTGCGGAACAGTTCGAGGTTCTCCTCCACGCTCCTGTTTCTGTAGGGGCTCTCCACTCCGGGCTTGTCCACGGTGCCGCGGCCTTTGCTTATCTCTTCCTGGGTCTGGTCATCGACATAGGCGAGACCCTCTTTGATGAGCTGCTCGGCCCATTCATAGAGAGTGTCGAAATAGTCGGAGGCATAGCGCTCGTTCTCCCACTTGAAACCGAGCCACTTGATGTCTTCCTTGATGGAGTCCACATATTCGACATCTTCCTTGGTGGGGTTGGTGTCGTCGAAGCGGAGATTGGTCTTTCCGCCATATTTCTGGGCGAGACCGAAGTTTATGCATATGCTCTTGGCATGGCCGAGATGCAGATATCCGTTGGGTTCCGGAGGGAACCTGGTCATGATGGCGTCCACCTTGCCGGAAGCCAGGTCGGCCTCCATTATCTCCTCCAGAAAGTTGAGGCTCTTCGGTTCCTTCGAAATGTTGTTCTCTTCCGTCATAATTTTCTTATATGAATTTCAAAGGTACTACTTTTTCATTTAATTTTCTATTCATTAAATTTGCTTGCTCAAACAAATTTGACGCACTGCTCGATATGATTAAATCCATGACCGGCTACGGCAAGGCCGAAGCAATCCTCCCGGAGGGGAAACTCAGGATAGAGATTAAGACTCTCAACGGCAAGAACGCCGACATCAACATAAAGACTTCTCTTCTGCCCAAGGACAAGGACCTTCTTGTGCGCAGGAAGCTGGCCGACTCGCTGGTGCGCGGCACCATTGATTTCTATGTGACATGGGAGCCGGCGGCCGGAAGCCAGGTCAGGCAGATCAATGCCGAGACGGTGGCGGAGTATTATTCGCAGATAAAGAAGATTGAGGAGAGCCTGGGCATGAATCCCGGACAGAACGAGGGCGCGGTCCTTTCCGCCATCCTCCGCTTCCCCGACCTCACAGACAGCACCAAGACCGACATAATCAGCGACGGGAACTGGGACACGGTGGAGAAGGCCATAGATGCGGCCATAGCCGCCGTGAATGACTATCGCGTCAAGGAAGGCGCCGCCCTCTACAGGGACGTCACCTCCAGGGTCGGGAACATCCTGGACCTCTATGACACTGTGGAGAGCCATGAGAGCGAGAGGATCGAGAGCGTAAAGGAGAGAATCAGGAAGAATCTCGAGTCGCTCGGCCAGCAGTATGATCCGGCCCGGTTCGAGCAGGAGCTGGTGTTCTATGTGGAGAAGCTGGACATCAATGAGGAGAAGGTGCGGCTGAGGCAGCACTGCAAGTATTTCATGGACACCATCGACAATGAAGAGTATCCGGGCAGGAAACTCGGATTTATCCTGCAGGAGATGGGGCGCGAGATCAATACCACGGGCTCCAAGGCCAACCACGCCGGCATCCAGAAGGCTGTCGTCCGCATGAAGGACGAGCTCGAGAAGATTCGCGAGCAGAGCATGAATATATTGTAACCCGAAGGCAGAGAACGAAACAGGGTGACTGAATCCAGCCACCCTGTTTTTTATTGCCGCGGTGCGGACTACTTCACGAACTGGTCGCGGAGAGTCTCGAGCTTGGCGTCGGCATCGGCACCCTTGGCCCCGAAATAGAACTTGATCTTGGGCTCAGTTCCCGAAGGACGGACCGAAACCACGTCGCCGGCCTCGTCAAAGAACTGAAGCACATTGGACTTGGGCAGTCCGGTCTTCTCGGGACAGAGATAGTCCACCACCCTGTTCACCTTCGAGCCGGCCATCTCTGCGGGCGGGTTCTGGCGGAACTCCTGCATGATTGCCGAAATCTCGGCGGCTCCGGTCTTGCCCTTGCGGACCAGAGACACGAGCGACTCCTTCCTATAGCCATATTTCGCATAGATCTCCTGCAGAACCTGATAGAGAGTCATTCCCCTGTCGGCGGCCCACGAAGCGGCCTCCACAACCATCATTGCGGCAATCTGGCCGTCCTTGTCGCGCACGAACTGGCCGATATTGAATCCGAAGCTCTCCTCGCCGCCGCAGATGAACTCGCCGCTCTTCTCATTGCGCTTGACCACCTCGGCGATATACTTGAAGCCCGTCAGGACATCATAGCACTTCACATTGAAGCTGTCGGCGATTTCGCGCAACAGCTCCGTCGTGACTATGGTCTTCACGATATACTTGGTGGAATCCAGCTTTCCGAGATCATGCCACCTGTTGAGAATGTAATAAGTCAGTACGGAAGCGGTCTGGTTGCCGTTAAGCCTCAGCATCTTGCCCTCGGCGTCGCGGACTGCGATGCCCATCCTGTCGGCGTCGGGGTCGGTGGCGATCACGATGTCCGCGCCCTTCTTGTCGGCAAGATCCAGAGCCATCTTCATGGCCGAAGGCTCCTCAGGATTGGGAGAGGCGACCGTGGGGAAATTGCCGTCGCTCACATCCTGCTCGAGGACATGATAGAGATTCTCAATCCCCATCCTGCCCAGGCACTCCGGAAGAATCCTGACACCGCAGCCATGCAGCGGAGTGTACACGATCTTCAGTTCGCCCTTGTGCCTTGCCACCGACTCGGGGCTCAGGCAAAGCGAAAGGAGGTCAGAGACATAGCTCTCGTCCACATCCCTGCCCATCATCTCAATCTCGCCGCACTCATCCACGGCCTTGAACTTCACCTGCGAAGGGTCGGTGATCTTCGCCACCTCGGCCACAATCTCGGTGTCCACGGGAGAAGTGATCTGACCGCCGTCCGACCAGAACACCTTGTAGCCGTTATACTCCTTCGGGTTGTGAGAGGCGGTGATCATCACGCCGGCCACCGCACCCTTCTTTCGGATCGAATAGCTGAGCTCAGGGGTGGGCCTTATGTTGTCAAACAGAAACACATGGAGACCGTTGGCGGAAAGCACGTCAGCCGTAATCTTGGCGAACTGCTTGCTGTTGTTGCGGCTGTCGAAGGATATGCACACTCTCAGGTCGTCGCCCTGCACATGAGCCTTGATATAATTCGCCAGGCCCTGCGTGGCCATGCCCACGGTATATTTGTTCATCCTGTTGGTGCCCACGCCCATGATTCCTCGCAGGCCGCCGGTACCGAACTCAAGGTTCTTGTAGAACGCATCCTCAAACCCGACAGGGTCGCTGTTTTTCAGTTCGATGACCTTGCATTTTGTCTCGGGATCGAAATCTCCGTCGATCCACGCTTTTGCTCTTTCGTTAAAGTCCATAATACACTTATGTTTTTGATTTACTTTTCCATATCCTTGAAATTGACCAGATAAAGCTTCTCCGTGGCCCTCGTGACCGCCGTATAGAGCCACTTCAGGTCGTCCCCCGTCAGCTCCCCCGTCCAGAACGGATTGTCCACGAACACGCAGCGCCACTGTCCGCCCTGCGACTTATGGCAGGTTATCGCCTCGGCATATTTCACCTGCAGCGCGTTGTAATAGGGGTCCTCCTGCACCGCGTCATGGCGCTTCTTCTTGGTGGACAGCGAAGAATAGTCCTCCAGCACGCCGCAGTAGAGAGCGTTCTGCTGCTCCCCCGTCAGCGAAGCCGACTCCGACTCCAGAGTGTCCAGACACAGCTTCACGTTCAGCTCCATGTCATTATAGTCCGGAAACGACAGGCACGCGTCCGCGAAATGGAGCGAATACCGCTCCTCATAATTCCTTATGCTCACAAGCCGGGCTATGTCGCCATTGGCTATATAGTCGGTGTCATCCTTCTTGTCCTTGCCGGAAAGCTGATAGCAGTTCCTCACCACCATGAGCTTCTCCCCTCTCACCAGCCGCTCCTCACGGTAAAGCACCTGGGCCCGGATGCCGGCATTATAGCGGTTGGCCCTCTTGTTGGAACGGCACAGGATCACGGTCTCCTCCTCGCCATATCTCGAATAGGCATCGGATATCGCCTCTATCAGCTCCCCTCCGCCTATGGCCTCCACATCTTCAAAGCCCCTGCTCCTGAGCATAAGCCCGGCCATGTCAAGCGGCCCCGCAGGGTCGTCGGCTATCAGATTCCTCAGCCTGGTGGCATTGTGCAATATACCCGATTCCCTCTGCTGGCGGACCACTTCGGTCAGCTCCGCGAAGCGGACTCCCCCGGCCATGGACATATATTCCGGCGAAAGGGCCGGGCTCCGGTCCATGCCTATGGGCGGCAGCTGCGCCGAGTCCCCTATCAGCACCAGCCTGCAGCCGGCCCCGCCCCGCACGAAGCGGATCAGGTCCTCAAGCAGGTTGCCCGAACCGAAATGCGCCGAGCCGCCGTCCGCGGACCCGATTCCGATCAGCGACACCTCATCGACTATATAGAGACAGTCGCGTGTCATATTGCGCATAAGGGAAAAGCGGCCGACGCCGTCGTCCCCTATCTGGCTTCTGCGGTAGATATGCTTGTGTATGGTGAATGCGGGGCGCCCGGTATAGGACGAGAGCACCTTGGCGGACCGTCCGGTGGGCGCCAGCAGGACGCAGCGCATCCGGAACTCGGACATGGCTGCCACCACCGCCGCCAGAGCGCTGGTCTTTCCGGTTCCGGCATATCCGTTCACGACCATTATATCGCCGTCATCGCCTGTCAGGAAGTCGGCCATATCCCTGAAAAGGGCGTCCTGGCTTCCCGTGGGCTCATAGGAAAAATGCTCTGTGAAGCTCCTGTAGAGAAAGTCGGCTCTTCCGGACATCACACCCTCCCCCTTTTGCCGAAAATCATCGAAGCCACGGCCAGCACCGGATAGATCTCCACACGGCCGAGGAACATGTTGACGCTCAGGATGAACTTGGAGACCTCGTCCAGGCTGTTGTAGTGGCCATAGGTCCCGAGCTTTCCGAAGGATATGCCCACATTGCCGAGACTGGCCACGGTCTCGGCGAAGGAATAGCTCCCGTTGCCGAGCATCACCAGCAGGAGCACCGATGCGACGCACACCGCGGCATAGAGCCCGAAATACACGAAATGGGGATATATCTCCTCGTCCCTGATTATCCTGCCGCCGATCCTGACCTCGGACACCGAAGACGGATGGAGCGACCTGCTCAGATATTTTCCCACCGCCTTGATCAGCAGAAAGGTCCTGTCGGCCTTGAATCCTCCCGAAGTGGAGCCGGCCATTCC
>CAVIVH010000008.1:0-5212 GCA_963646185.1 bacterium
CGAGGAGGCTGAATACAAGTTCGGTTTCATCATCAACGCCTTCAAGTTCGGCGCACCGCCTCACGGAGGTCTCGCATTCGGTTTCGACCGCGTCTGCGCCCTCTTCGGAGGTCAGGAGACCATCCGCGACTACATCGCCTTCCCTAAGAACAACCAGGGCCGCGACGTGATGATCGACGCTCCTTCGCAGATCGACCAGGTTCAGCTTGACGAGCTTCATCTGGACGTCCGTTCACAGAAATAGCCTGGTGCAGCCATGTCTCTGACAAGACAGGTACGCGCCGCGTGTTCAAGATGCGGAGAGGAGAATATCCTCTCCGCTTATTATAGTGTCAACGTGGCCGAGGATCCGGAGCTGAAGGCCCGGGTCAAGGACGGCTCCCTGTTCATGTGGGAGTGTCCGCATTGCGGCACCCGCAATCTTCTCAGGACCGAGGTGCTCTATCACGACCCTGACAAGAAGCTTATGGTCTGGCTGCTTCCCCGGGACAGTCGGGAGATGGATTCTCTGGGCGGAAAGCTGGAGAAGATCGCCGAGTCGCTTCCGGACTACACTCTCCGCAGGACGGAGGACGTGGGTTCGCTGATAGAGAAGGTCAATATCCGGGACGCCGGACTTGACGACATAGTGATCGAGATCTGCAAGTATGTGACCCGCGTGGAGCTGGCCGAGAAGGCCGGCGACAATGCCGAGGCTATAATGAAGGCTCCGTTCAAGTTCTATATGATGCAGGGTGCCGACAGTCAGCTGGTGTTCACTTTCCCGCTGGACGGGAAGATGCAGGGCGTGCCCGTTGGGTTCAGCATCTATGAGGACAGCCGAGGCATTCTCGCCAGGAATCCTTCGGTGGCCGAATCGGCCAGGGGTTTTGCCAAGATTGATGCCGCCTGGCTTTCAGAACACTTCAGATAGTGTTCTGAAAGCGTTCTGCCGGCTCCTCCGGCGGAACGCGGATGAACAAAAAAATGAAGACGGCTGATAAGTGACTATCAGCCGTCTTCGTTTTGTCTGTGGTGTGCGGGAGAACTACCGGTACTGAGCGAACTCCACATCCTTCTCTGCACGGGCGGCAAGATCTTTGTCCTGCTTCTTCACCCTCTCGAGATACTTCGCCACACCTTCGGCGTCACCCTTGCGGGCGGCGATGATGGCGCGGAGATAGTTGGAATGTCCGCAATGGCAGGTCAGAGAGCTCTCGGCCTTGTCAAGATTGTTGGCAAGAATCTGTGCGAGAGCTGCGTCAGGGCCCTTGAAGCCTGCCATCTCGGAAGCGGCCTTGTCATAATTGCCCTGCATGATGTCCATGACTCCCTGATTGTATTTTGCATAGTCAGAGCCGGATTTTGAATAGTGCCTTGCGGCGGCCTCATAGTCGCCCTTCTCGAAAGCGACTGCGCCGAGAGCGTTCTCAAGATCGTCGTCCTGAGTCTTCACGGCCTTGAATGCCTTCTCGGCATCGTCAAGCTTGCCCTCGTTCAGGTAAGCGACTCCAAGGTTGAACTGAGCCCTGTCGCTGCCATATTTGTCGATGGCCTTCTTGTAGAGGCTCACCTTCTTGGCGGAATCGTCCACGAGAGTTGCGGCACGCAGAAGAGCCTCCTCGTCAAGAACGTCGATGTTTTCGTCCACGAGAGCGACAAGCTCCTCGGAAGTGTAGTTCTTATACTCGACATTGGCGATGAACCTTGCGCGGCGAAGCTCGGGAAGCACGCCCTTCTTGAGGGAAGTATAGACCTCGGAGAGGTTCTTGATCTCCCTTTCACGCACGGCAGGGTCGCTGTACATGTTCAGGACTCTGAGGATGAGGTCCTTGTCCTCGATGTCGGACTTGGAGACCAGATCCTGGAAGCCTTCCCAGTCCTGACCCTTGCTCTGCACGGTAGTCTCGGCCACGTCCTTGCCCTTTGTCACCTTCCCGAAAGCCTTGTCGGCTGTCTGGGAACGCTTCTCGGAGAGCTTGGTGTTCAGCTTCTCGCCGCCTTCGGGGGATGCATATGCGATGACCTCGGTGCCGGTGAGGGTCTTCCTGTCGTTGTTCTTGATCTCATCGAGAGCATTCTGAAAGTCCTTGATGGACTGAGAATTGAGCTGCTTGCTGCTGACATCGGAGGAGTTGACGCTATAGAGAATCTGACCCTCTTCGGTCTGCTTGAGAATCTCCTGATAGTTGTCGGCCTTGTAGGGAACGGCGGCCGTGCCGTGTGCGAGCATATAGGTGGTGTTGGTTCCGTCGGCAATCTTGCGGGCGGGAACATTATAGACCTTGCCGTTGTATTTCACCTTTCCGCGGAGCTCGAGGGAAGCCTGCTCCATGCCTTCGACATAATCGAAGTGGATCTTCTCCCTGACCGTCTGTCCGTCGGAAGAGACTGTCTTGTAGTTGTCCTTCACCTTTTCGCCCTGATAGGTGATGGTCTTTGCCTTGGCCTCTCCGCCGTCATAGACGAGCACGGGGGTCACCTCAAGGATGGCCTTGGGATGGAAATAACCGTCGGGATAGGTGGCGGTCACTGTTGCGTCGATGCTTCCGGCCACAGCCTCAAGCACTTCAGGGTCGCAGGTGATTTTCACGTTTTCCGCCATCTCCGCCATCTTGGAGGGCGAGGAACATGCGACTGCCGCCGAGCCCACGAGGGCGGCTGCGAAAAGTCTTATGCTTTTGTTCATAGATATTGTGTTTTGTTTTATTGAAATAATCACGGTGCGGGCCTTCCGGACCCGATTAACAAAGATAGGAAATATTTCATTCCGTGCAATATGGTCAGGTTTCTTCAAATTCGCTTATATTTGTAGGAATGGACAGCCAGGAATTACAGAAACTTAAGAATAAGTTTGACATAGTCGGCAACAACGCGGACCTCAACGCCGCGCTGGAGACGGCCGTCGCCGTTGCGCCCACCGACCTCACCGTGCTGGTGGTCGGAGAGAGCGGAGTGGGCAAGGAGAATATCCCCAAGATCATCCACCAGTACAGCCTCCGGCGGAACGGAAAATATTTCGCCGTGAACTGCGGCGCCATTCCCGAGGGCACCATAGAAAGCGAGCTGTTCGGCCACGAAAAAGGGGCCTTCACAGGTGCCATAGGCGACCGCAAGGGCTATTTCGAGGAAGCTGACGGCGGCACTCTCTTCCTGGACGAAATCGGCGAGCTTCCGCTGCCTTTCCAGGCCAAGCTCCTGAGGGTCCTGCAGTCCGGCGAGTTCACCAGGGTGGGCTCCTCCAAGGTGAGCAAGACCGATGTGAGGGTGGTCGCCGCCACGAATGTGGACCTGCGTCATGCCGTGTCCCGGGGAAAGTTCCGCGCGGACCTCTATTACAGGCTCAACGCGGTGCAGATAAACATGCCGGCCCTGCGCGACATGAAAGACGACATCTACCTGCTGTTCAGAAAGTTCGCCGCCGACTACTCGGAGAAGTTCGGGATGAGGAAGGTGATTCTGGACAGGGAGGCGATAGAGCTTCTGAGAAAATACAGGTGGCCCGGAAACATCCGCCAGCTCAAGAACATAGCCGAGACCGTGGAGGTCCTCGAGTCCAGAAAGACCCCGTCGCTGGACAGGGTGGAGATCAATGCGCAGACCCTTGCCGGGTATCTTCCCGGGGAAGACGCCGCCGGAAGTCTGCCGGCGATGTATGAGGGCGACCGCGGCAGCTGCCTGTCCGAGGACGAAAAACAGCAGATATTCTCGGTCATATACAAGCTCAGCACCGAGGTCCGGGAGCTCAAGAAGGAAGTGGCCGCCCTGTCGGCAGGCCGTCCCCTGGGCAGCTCGGCCGCATTGCCCGAAAGCGCTCCCGGCGGCGACTACATAACCGCCTCCTACCGGGATGGCGGGCCGGACGGCGGAGTGGACTTCCAGGAGGGCGAGACTCCGGAGCCGGAAGCCCCTGCCCGCGAAGAGGAGAGGGACACCCTTTCCATCACCGCCAACAGCGACGAGCTCATCCGCAAGGCGCTGACAAAGCACGGCGGCAACAGGAAAAAGGCGGCCGAGGAATTAGGCATATCCGAAAGGACGCTCTATCGCAAGCTCCCGCCGGAATTCAGAAACGGAAGGAACCATGGCCAGGATTAAAAGATTCTCCGCGGCGCTGCTGCCGCTCATCGTCTGCATCCTGCTCTGCGCGGGATGCGGCATATACTCGTTCTCCGGAACGTCCATAGCCCCCGACGTGCAGAGCGTCAGCATAGACCTTTTCGAGTATAAGGCGCTGAGAGTGAACCCTTCGCTCGCCACCGACCTCACGGAGGGCCTGAAGGACAAGTTCCGGAAGATGACCAGGCTGGAGCAGGTGGACATGGACGGAGACCTGGAGATTGCGGGAACCGTCACCGGCTATGACGTCAAGGCCACGGCCGTGACTGCCGGCGAAGTCGCAGCCATGAACAGGCTCACCGTCACCATAAGCGTGAACTACACCAACAGGAAGCATCCCGAGGAGGATTTCGAGAAGTCGTTCTCGGCCTATTCCGACTATGACTCCACCCAGTCGCTCGACTCAGTCGAGAGCACCCTGTGCGAAGACATAGTGGAGCAGCTGTGCGAGCTTGTCCTTAACGCCACCGTCGCCAACTGGTAGTCATGAGCGATTTCATAAACATAAGGAAACTGACCATGGAGGAACTTGCCGGAGTGGTGAACCTCTATCCATGGTATGGCGCCGCCCACAAGGAGATGTGCCGCAGGACTGCCGGAATGGTGGGAGAAGGCGGCGGCTCCGCGGAATATGCGGCCGCGGCCCTGTATGTGGGCGACAGGCGGAAGATCCATGACCTGGTCCGCACCGGCCGGAGCGAGGACTATTCCGACAGGGACGTGGACCGTCTGCTGAAGTCCTACATAGGCCCCGAGAACTCCGGAGAGGCCGGGGATGTGCGCGTGAGGGTCGTGGGCGGGGACTATTTCTCCCAGGCCCAGTATGAGAATGTGCGCCGGGAGGAGGACAACGTGTTCACCCGCTTCGCCTTCAAGGCCCGCAGCGAGGCCCCCGAAAAGACAGCCGCCCTCGACGCCGACGACGCCTTCTGCACCGAGACCCTGGCCCAGATCTATGCCGAACAGGGCTATTACGGGCAGGCAAAAAACATTTATTCGAGGCTTCGTTTGAATTTCCCGGAAAAAAGTGCTTACTTTGCAACCCTTGTGCAAAGAATGGAAGAGTTGGAAAACTATTAATTAAGAAATCATAATGAATACAGTATTCGTGATT
>CAVIVH010000008.1:5316-11185 GCA_963646185.1 bacterium
GCTGCTTACGATAGTCGTTCTTCTCCAGAACGGAAAAGGCGGCGGACTCGCCAGCAATTTTGTGGCCGCAAACCAGACCTTCGGAGTGAGGCAGACAGCGGACATGCTTGAGAAAGTCACATGGGGTCTCGTGACCTTCATCCTGGTCGTCTCCGTGGTTTCTTCCTTCACCCTCGGCAGCAACGGCAACGCCAACGACTACACCGAGCAGATCGAGAATGCGGCTTCGGCACAGCAGCCCGCCTTCCCTTCGGCTCCCGTTGAGCAGAGCGCTCCCGCAGCTGAAGAAGCTCCCGCCGCAGAGGCTCCCTCCACCGAGGCTTCCGCAGAATAGTCCGGAAACGACACCGGGGCTCTGACATTTTGTCAGACATTCTCCCCATTGGAATATATTTTGACTCAAAGCCGTTTGCTCACCGGAGCAGACGGCTGTTTGAGCATATGTTCCTGTGCGCAAGAAAAAAGGAGAATGATTATGGAAAACACCAACAATAACGTTAACGGGAAATATGAGTTCCTGTCCAGGTTTGCGGTCAATCTCAACGACATGGCCGCCAAGGGCAAGCTGGACCCCGTGATAGGCAGGGATGACGAAATCAGGCGCGTGCTTCAGATCCTCAGCAGAAGGACGAAGAACAACCCCATACTGGTCGGAGAGCCCGGCGTGGGCAAGACCGCAATATCCGAAGGCATAGCCGAGAAGATCGTGGACGGCGAAGTCCCGGAAAATCTTAAGGACCGCGTCCTCTATTCCCTGGACATGGGCGCCCTCATCGCGGGTGCGAAATACCAGGGCGAATTCGAGGAGAGGCTCAAGGGAGTCGTGAAGGAAGTCGTGGACAGCGACGGCAAGATAATCCTGTTCATAGATGAAATCCACACCCTGGTGGGAGCCGGCAAGACCTCCGGCGCAATGGACGCCTCCAACATCCTCAAGCCGGCTCTGGCAAGGGGCGAGCTGAGGACCATAGGTTCCACGACTCTTGACGAGTACCAGAAATATTTCGAGGCCGACAAGGCTCTCGAGAGAAGGTTTCAGATGGTCATGATCGACGAGCCTTCGCCCGCCGAGTCCATATCCATACTGAGGGGACTTAAGGAGAAATATGAGAATCATCACAAGGTGCGTATCGAGGACGACGCCCTGATAGCCGCAGTCAACCTTTCGCACAGATACATCACCAACCGTTTCCTCCCCGACAAGGCCATAGACCTTGTGGACGAGGCTGCCGCGAAGCTGCGTCTGGAGATGAACTCTGTTCCGGAGCCCATAGCCGAACTCAACAGCAAGATCCGCCAGCTCGAAATCGAGAAGGAGGCCATCAGGCACGAGGGCGTGTCGCTCAAGTCCGAGAAGATCGACGAGGAGCTGAAGGACGCCAACTCGCAGAGGGATGCCCTCATGAAGAGGTGGAACGCCGAGAAGGACATCCTGTCCGGAATGCAGACCGCCCGCCAGAACCTCGAGGACTATAAGATTCAGGCGCAGGCCGCCGAAAGGGCCGGTGACTATGGCAAGGTCGCGGAGCTCCGTTACGGGCGTATGGCCGAGGCCAAGAAGACCATAGACGAGCTTGCCGCAAAGCAGGCCGCCATCGAGGACCCGATCATCACCGAGGCCGTGACCCCGGAGGACATCGCCGAAGTGGTCGCCAAATGGACCGGCATACCCGTCAAGAGGATGCTTGAGAGCGAGAGGGAGAAGCTTCTGAGAATGGAGGACGAACTCCACAGAAGGGTCGTGGGCCAGGACCAGGCCATAAAGGCCGTGTCCGACGCCGTTCGCAGAAGCCGCGCGGGCCTGTCCAACGAGAAGAGGCCCATAGGCTCTTTCCTGTTCATGGGCACTACCGGCGTTGGCAAGACCGAGCTTGCCAAGGCTCTGGCCGAGTTCCTGTTCAACGACGAGAACATGATAACCCGAATCGACATGAGCGAGTATCAGGAGCGTCACACTGTCAGCCGTCTGATCGGCGCGCCTCCGGGATATGTCGGATATGACGAGGGCGGCCAGCTCACCGAGGCTGTGCGCAGGAAGCCATATTCCGTGGTGCTGCTCGACGAGATTGAGAAGGCCCATCCCGATGTGTTCAACATCCTGCTTCAGGTGCTGGACGACGGCCGTCTGACCGACAACAAGGGCCGAACCGTGGACTTCAAGAACACTATCCTCATCATGACCTCCAATGTGGGCGCAGAGGTGATCCAGGGCTATATGGGCAAGCTGCCCGTTCTCGGGAACTCCGACCCTCAGGCCGAGATGCAGGCCATCTCGAAGCACCGCCAGATGCCCGACGAGTGCAAGGGCAAGGTCCTGGACATCCTGAAGGCCACCGTGCGTCCGGAATTCCTGAACCGAATCGACGAGATCATCATGTTCGACCCGCTCAGCGAGAACGACATACGCGACATTCTCCACATCCAGGAGGCCCGGCTGCAGAAGAAGCTTGCCGAGAACGGAGTCACCGTCAGGTTCACCGGGGACTTCGACGACTACATGTCGCATAAGGGATATGATCCCGCCTATGGCGCCCGCCCGGTCAAGAGGCTGATGCAGAGGGAACTCGTGAATCAGCTCGCCACCGAAATCCTGAACGGGACGGTCAAGAGGGATTCGGACATCGAGGTGGATGTCAAGGGCGGCGAAGTGGTCCTCCGCAATGTGGAGAGTTCCTCTTCCGCTTGCTAAAGTTGAGAGATTGAACTAAATTTGTAGTCCGGAGCCGGAATGGTCCCGGGGGAAACCCCGGACCCCGGCTCCGGATATTCCGTCATTATAAATCAGTTTCTCTTATCCCGATGAAAGTCAGCATTTTAATGGGTTCAAAAAGCGACTGGGAGGTCATGTCGGCCGCCTGTCAGACTTTGGACGATTTCGGTGTTCCCTATGAAAAGAAAGTCATCAGCGCACACCGTACACCTCAGTATTTCTGCGAGTATATGGCCGGTGCCAAGAAAAGGGGCATCGACGTGGTGATCGCCGGAGCGGGCGGAGCCGCCCATCTCCCCGGAATGGCCGCTGCCATGACGACTCTTCCCGTGATCGGAATTCCCATCAAGAGCGCCGCTCTCAACGGAATGGACTCGCTTCTGTCCATAGTCCAGATGCCTTCGGGAATCCCCGTGGCCACCATGGCCATCAACGGAGCCAAGAACGCAGCCCTCTATGCAGTCTCGATTCTCGCGCTGCAGGACAAGGACCTCGCCGCCAAGCTGGACGAGTTCCGCAAGAAACAGGCAGAGAAAGTACTTCAAACCGAGATCTAATATGACGGCCACCAGAATCTTTGTGGAGAAGCGCTCCGGATTCAGAGTCGAGGCGGACAGCCTCCGTGACGAATTCAACGAGAACCTCTCCCTCAATCTTCGTTCCCTCAGGTATATAAATGTCTATGACCTTTTCGGTTTCACGGCGGAGCTTCTCGAGAAGTGCCGCTACTCCGTTTTCGGAGAGACCGTGACCGACGTGGTCTCCGACAGCTGCCCGCTGGAGGGGAAGAAATATCTCGCCGTGGAATACATCCCCGGCCAGTTCGACCAGAGAGCCTCGTCCGCCGAGGACTGCGTGCATCTGATCGACCCCGCCGCAGACATAGTGATCCGCAGCGCGAGACTCATAATATTTGACGACGACATGACGGACGCGGCTCTGGACGCTGTCCGCCATTATTATATCAATGCGGTGGAGTCCCGCGAGAAGGACCTTTCCAAGCTGGACCTTGCCGACAAGGCCGAGGTCCGTCCCACCGGCATCCTGGAAGGCTTCACTTCCATGAAGCCGGAGGAATATGCCGCATTCTGCGCCAAGTGGGGCCTGGCCATGAACACCGACGACCTCGCCGAGGTGGTGAAGTACTTCAGCAATGAGAAGAGGGACCCCTCCGAGACCGAGCTGAGGATACTCGACACCTACTGGAGCGACCACTGCCGCCACACCACCTTCAACACCGAGCTGGACACCATCACCGTGGACGACTCCTTCATGAAGAGCGAGATCGAGAGCGAGCTCGGCGAGTTCCATGCCATGCGCAGGGAACTTGGACGCGAGGGTAAGAGCCTCTGTCTCATGGAGCTGGCCACCATCGGAGCCCGCTGGCTGAAGAAAAAGGGTGTCCTCGACAACCAGGAGCAGAGCGAGGAGAACAATGCCTGCAGCATCTGCGTGGATGTGGATGTGGACGGCCAGAAGGAAACCTGGCTCCTCCAGTTCAAGAACGAGACCCACAACCACCCCACCGAAATCGAGCCCTTCGGAGGCGCTTCCACCTGTCTGGGCGGAGCCATCAGAGACCCTCTCTCGGGCCGTGCATATGTCTATCAGGCCATGCGCGTGACCGGCGCCGGCAACATCTGCAAGCCGGTGTCCGAGACAATGAAGGGAAAGCTTCCCCAGAGAATCATAAGCCGCAAGGCTGCCGCGGGATATTCGTCCTATGGCAACCAGATAGGTCTGGCCACCACCCATGTCAGGGAAATCTTCCATGACGGCTACACCGCCAAGAGAATGGAGGTGGGCGCAGTCGTGGGCGCCGTGAAGGCTTCTGACGTGAGAAGGGAGAGCCCCGCCCCGGGCGACGTGATTCTGCTGTTGGGCGGACGCACCGGTCGCGACGGAATCGGAGGTGCCACCGGTTCTTCCAAGGAGCACACCGAGGAGTCTCTCGAGTCCTGCGGCAGCGAGGTCCAGAAGGGTAACGCTCCCGAGGAGAGAAAGATACAGCGCCTGTTCAGGCATCCCGAGGCAACCCGTCTCATCAAGAAGTCCAACGACTTCGGAGCCGGCGGAGTGAGCGTGGCCATAGGCGAGCTCGCCCCCGGACTTGACATCTGGCTGGACAGGGTGCCCGTGAAATATTCCGGACTTAACAGCACCGAGCTCGCAATCAGCGAGTCTCAGGAGAGAATGGCCGTCGTGGTGGAGAAGAAGGACATGGAGAAGTTCATGGACCTCTGCCATGCGGACAACATAGAAGTCACCCATGTCGCCGAGGTCACAGACTCCGGCCGCATGAGGATGTATAACAAGGGACAGGTCGTGGCCGACCTCTCGCGCGAGTTCATCGACAGCGCCGGAGCGAAGCACCATGCCTGCGCCGCCATAGCCGCCGTGCCTGAGACGGCTCCCTTCGACCTCAAGGTGGAGGGCACCGGAGTGGCCGGAAAGATGAAGGCCGTGATGCATCTGCCCAATGTCACTTCCCAGAAGGGGCTCATCGAGATGTTCGACTCCACAGTGGGCCGTTCCACCGTCCTGATGCCTTTCGGAGGCGACACCCAGGGCACCGAGACCCAGGTCTCCGTGCAGAAGATGCCCGTCCGCGGCTACACCGACACCGCCAGCATCATGGCATGGGGCTATAACCCCGACATCGCCTCCTGGAGCCCCTATCACGGTGCCGCCTACTCTGTGGTGGAAGCCTGCACCAAGGTGGTCTCCGCCGGAGCCGACTGGTCCCGCATGAGATTCTCCTATCAGGAGTATTTCGAGCGCATGACCAGGGATCCCCACACCTGGGGACTGCCGCTGAGCGCCCTTCTCGGAGCCCTCAAGATGCAGACCGCCTTCGGACTGCCCTCCATTGGAGGAAAGGATTCCATGAGCGGCTCGTTCGAGGACGCCGACGGAATCATCAATGTCCCCCCGACCCTCATCGCCTTCGGCATTACCACAATGAACGCCGGCAAGGTCATCTCTCCGGAGTTCAAGAAGGCCGGAAACAGGATTTATATCGTGAGGCATACGCCTCTGGCCAACCATATGCCCGACACTGAGCAGCTCAAGTCCAACTGGAATTATGTCCATGACAGGATTTCCGACGGCAGCATAGTCTCCGCATGGTCAGTCTCCTTCGGAGGCGTGGCCGAGGGT
>CAVIVH010000008.1:11270-15413 GCA_963646185.1 bacterium
GTCTTGCCAAGATGTGCTTCGGAAACATGTTCGGAGCCGACGTCAAGGTCTCTGAGAAGGAGCTCGCCAGCCTGAGCTACGGTTCCCTGCTGGTGGAGTCCTCTGTCGAGCTGAACTTCCCCGCCGCCGAGCTTCTCGGAACGGTGACTTCCGGCAAGGACCTGACGGTCAACGGTGAAAGCGTCTCCGTGGAGGAGCTGCGCAAGGCCAACGGCCTGCCTTTCTCCAAGATTTATCCCGCCACAGCCGAGGCCGTGCACCAGGGAATGGAGGAGAAGGACTGCGCCGCCCAGACCTACAGGAAATGGTCCGGCGCCCCTGTGGAGCATCCGGTGGCCTATCTGCCGGTCTTCCCCGGCACCAACTGCGACTATGACACCGCCAAGGCCTTCCGCACAGCCGGAGCCGAAGTGCATATGGGCATATTCCGCAACCTGGACGAAAAGGATGTCCTCGACTCCATCAGGGAGATGAAGGAGAGCATATCCAAGTGCCACATTCTGGCCCTCAGCGGCGGATTCTCCTCCGGTGACGAGCCGGACGGATCCGGAAAGTTCATCGCCAACGTGTTGAACAACAAGGAAGTGGCCGAAGAAATCCAGAAGCTTCTGAAGCGCGGCGGTCTCGTGCTGGGAATCTGCAACGGCTTCCAGGCCCTGGTCAAGAGCGGACTTCTTCCCTACGGAGAGTCCGGCGGACTCACGACCGGTTCCCCGACCCTGTTCAGGAACGACATCAACCGTCACGTCTCCCAGATGGCCACGACCCGCGTGGCTTCCGTGAACTCTCCCTGGCTTGCAGGCATGAAGCCCGGCGAGCTGCACACCGTGGCCCTCAGCCACGGAGAGGGCAAGTTCGTGGTGCCAGAGGAGCTGGCCGCCAAGCTGTTCGCCAACGGCCAGGTCGCTTTCCAGTATGTGGACCGGGAGGGCAACCCCACCATGGAGTCGCCCTACAATCCCAACGGTTCCTACTATGCCATCGAGGGTATCATCAGCCCCGACGGCCAGATACTCGGAAAGATGGGACATTCGGAAAGGTACGAGAAGAACCTTTTCAGGAACATAGGCGGAAACCTTGTTCAGGACATCTTCTCCAACGCAGTGAACTATTTCAGAAAATAAAGATATGGCAGAACATTACGAGAAAGCCGGCGTGAATCTCGAGGCCGGGTACGAGGTGGTCAGGCGCATCAAGCAGCACGTGGCCTCCACAACCAGAAAGGGCTCAATGGGCGGAATAGGTTCCTTCGGGGGCATGTTCGACCTCTCAGCTCTCGGAATCAGGGAGCCTGTCCTCGTGAGCGGGACGGACGGAGTCGGCACCAAGCTCAAGATTGCCTTTGCGATGGACAAGCACGACACCATAGGCATAGACGCCGTGGCCATGTGCGTCAACGATGTCCTGGCGCAGGGCGCCGAGCCGCTGATTTTCCTTGACTATGTGGCCATAGGACACAATATCCCGGAGAAGGTCGAGGCCATAGTGGCCGGAGTCGCCGAGGGCTGCCGCCAGGCAGGCTGCGCCCTTGTGGGCGGCGAGACGGCCGAAATGCCCGGCATGTACGGCAACGGCGAGTATGACATCGCCGGATACACCACCGGAGTGGTGGAGAAGTCGAAGCTGATCGACGGGTCCAAGGTGAAGGAGGGCGATGTCCTTGTGGGCATAGCCTCCACGGGAGTCCATTCCAACGGATTCAGCCTTGTGCGCAAGATAATCGCCGATGCCGGCCTGAAGCTGGACGAGGTGATCCCCGAGTTCGGCGGCAAGACTCTCGGCGAGACCCTTCTCACCCCCACCAGGATCTATGTGAAGCAGGTTCTCGAGGTCATCCGCAACTGCGATGTCCACGGAGTCGCCCACATCACCGGAGGCGGTTTCGACGAGAACATCCCCAGAATCCTGCACAAGGGCCAGGGAATCCATGTGGAGGAAGGCAGCTGGGAGATTCTCCCGGTGTTCAGGATGCTGGAGAAGTGGGGCGGCATCCCCCACAGGGAGATGTTCAACATCTTCAACATGGGCATAGGCATGGTGCTGGCCCTGGACGAGTCCGAGGCCCGGAAGGCCATAGACATTCTCAGGGAGAAGGGGGAGAAGGCTTCCGTGATCGGAAAGGTCACCGGAACCGAAGGCGTGGACATAAAAATGTTATAATATATTTATCATGAAAAAACGTGCATTGGTAAGCGTAAGCGACAAGAGCGGTCTTGTCGACTTCGTGAAAGGCCTGAAGTCGTACGGATGGGAGATCATCGCCACCGGCGGCACACAGAAGCTCCTTGAGAGCAACGGGGTCAAGACAATCGGCATCAGCGATGTGACCGGATTTCCGGAGATTCTCGACGGCAGGGTGAAGACCCTCCATCCGAAGGTCCATGGCGCTCTTCTTGCCCGCAGGGATGTCCCCGAGCATATGCGCACACTGAAAGAGAACGGTATCGAGACCATTGACCTCGTCTGCGTCAATCTCTATCCTTTCCGCCAGACTATCGCCAAAGAGGGCGTGTCCATGGCTGACGCCATCGAGAACATCGATATCGGCGGTCCGTCCATGCTCAGGAGTGCAGCCAAGAACTGGAAGGACGTCACCGTCGTGTGCGACCCTTCGGACTATGGCAGCATCCTCTCCGAGATCGGTTCCAACGGCAACACAACCCCCGAGACCCGTCTCAAGCTCTCCGCAAAGGCCTATACGCACACCGCAGAATATGACAGCTGCATATCCACATATATGCGCGCGCAGGCCGGCCTGCCCGAGAAGCTGTTCCTAGAGTATGACATCAAGCAGAGCCTCCGCTATGGCGAAAACCCTCACCAGAAGGCTTCTTTCTATGCTTCCGCCGAGAAGGTTCCATTCTCTCTCGCGACAGCCGAGCAGCTCAACGGAAAGGAGCTCTCCTATAACAATATACAGGACGCCAACGCCGCCCTCAACGTGGTCAGGGAGTTTGACGAGCCTTTCGCAGTGGGCATGAAGCACATGAACCCTTGCGGAAGCGCAGTCGGCAAGGATCTCGTGGAGGCGTGGAACAAGGTCTATGAGGGAGACAAGACCTCCATCTTCGGAGGCATCGTGGCCTTCAACCGTGAGGTTACCATCGAGGTGGCCCAGCTGCTGAAGCCCATCTTCCTTGAGATCGTGATGGCTCCTTCCTATACCGATGACGCTCTCGAGCTTCTCCGCACCAAGAAGAACCTCAGGGTGCTGAAGGTGGACATGGACAAGTCCAAGATGCCTGCCACAGTGAAGCAGTATGTTTCCATGAACGGCGGTCTTCTCGCTCAGGAGCAGGACATCACTATCAAGCCGGCCGTTGCCGACCAGTGCGTGACCAGAGTCTGCCCCACTGCCGAGCAGCTTGTGGACCTCAATTTCCTCTGGAAGATTGTCAAGCATGTCAAGTCCAACGCCATCGTTGTGGGCAAGAACGGCATGACCTATGGCGTGGGCGCCGGCCAGATGAACCGTGTGGGTTCGGCCGAGATCGCTCTCAAGCAGGCTGCCGCAACCTTCGCCGAGGAGGGCAAGGACATCATGAACGAGGGTCTCGTCATGGCATCCGACGCTTTCTTCCCGTTTGACGACTGCGTCGCCCTGGCCGCCAAGTATGGCGTCAAGGCCATCGTGCAGCCCGGCGGAAGCATCCGCGACGAGGATTCCATCAAGAAATGTGACGAGCTGGGCATTTCCATGCTCTTCACAGGCGAAAGACATTTCAAGCATTGATCATGAAGAAGGTTCTGGTAGTCGGCGGCGGCGGACGCTGCCATGCGATTGTGGACGCGCTGAGCCGTTCTCCCCAGGTGGGCAAGATTTTCTGCGCCCCAGGCAACGCCGGCATAGGGCTTCAGGCGGAGAATGTTCCCATAGGTGACACGGATGTGGAGGCGCTGCAGAAGTTCGCGCTCGAGAATTCCGTGGACCTGACCGTGGTGGGTCCCGAGGCATCTCTCTCTAAGGGCATCGTGGACGCTTTCCGCTCCGCCGGGCTGAGGATTTTCGGCCACACGCAGGCGGCCACGGAGATTGAGTCCAGCAAGGAGTTCGCGAAGGAGCTCATGGCCAAGTATGACATTCCCACCGCAGGCTACAGAAGCTTCACCGACTATTCAGAGGCTCTGGCCTATGTTTCTTCC
>CAVIVH010000008.1:15423-16081 GCA_963646185.1 bacterium
GTCTGGCCGCGGGCAAGGGCGTGGTCATAGCTGAGACACTGGCCGAGGCCGATGCCGCGCTGAAGGACATGCTGGTGGAGGATAAGTTCGGAGAGGGGAAGGTGGTCATAGAGGATTATCTGACCGGTCCCGAGTTTTCTTTCATGTGTTTTGTCTGCGGCGACAGGGTCTGGCCCATGCCGCTGTCGCAGGACCATAAGCGTGCCTATGACGGGGATGAGGGTCCGAACACGGGCGGAATGGGGGCTTATACGGGCCTGCCTTTCGTCAGCGCTGAGGATGTGGCTTTTGCGGAGGAGAAGATTCTGCGCAGGGCGGCTCATGCCATGGTGCTCGAAGGGCGTCCGCTGTCGGGCGTGCTCTATGGCGGTCTCATGAAGACTTCGGAGGGCATCAAGGTGATTGAGTTCAACGCTCGTTTCGGCGATCCTGAGACTGAGGTGGTGCTTCCTCTGCTGAAGAGTGATATCTATGACGTGTTCTCTTCCATCGCCGAGGCTGCGGTGAGTCCTTCTCCCGGGAAGGTTTCCGTCGCGGAGCCGGTCTGGGCCGAGAGGGTGACTATGGGAGTGGTGCTGGCGTCGAAGGGCTATCCGGGCCATTATCAGAAGGGCGCCGTGATCGAAGGCCTTGAGGGTCTCGACGCGAAGGTCTATCA
>CAVIVH010000009.1:0-13668 GCA_963646185.1 bacterium
TCTCCCTTCAGGTCTATGGGAATGTCTATGTTGCCCAGAGAGGGCGAAGACAGGAAGGCATAGGCGTCGGCATGGACGTCAAACGCCTTCTTGCGGTCTTTTATGTCAAGCCGGTTCAGCCCGAACGCGACGCTGTCGCTCGCCGTGCGGCCCCTCACCTCGAGGCTGTCGGCTTTCAGGCTTATGCGCGAGCTGTGGAAGTTGCCGGTGTCCATATGCCCGCCGAACGAAGCCTCCTTCATGGACACGGAGGCGAAGATGCTGTCCTGCGGCGAAGTGAACACTATCAGAGGCCGGCCCTTGAGCTGCAGCCTTTTGAGGACTATGCGCGGGAGCCCGGACGAGGTCGTGTCGGAGTCATCCGCGGAAGAAAGGTTCTTGAACAGTTCCCAGTTGCCCCTGCCCCCGTTCCTGTGCGCGAAAATCCTCGCGCCGTCCAGGGTCACCTCGCAGAGCTTCAGCTCCCTTCGCATGAACGAAAGATAGTTCAGCGACAGGGTCATCTTCCGGAACGAGGCCAGCGTGTCCGAGGCTTCGGAGCGTCCGGCCGACCTCAGCCCGTTCCTTATCCAGAGCGAGTCGGAAGCGGCGAAGCGGCTGTGGGGATAGGTGAGCGAAAAGTCTTCCACCGAGAGGTTGAGGTTCGGGAAACTGGAAACGGCCGACGCGCGGATGCTCCCGAAGCGGAGGTCTCCGTCCACATACTTGTCGGCCAGAGTTCCGGCCATCCGGGTGAGGAATGCCGAGTTCAGCACCACCTGCACCGCGACCATCAGCACCAGCAATATGCCCAGAACGGCAGCCGCCGATATTTTTACAGCCTTTTTCATCAGTTATCCGCCCGCACGGCACCGCCGCCGCGCGCATCTCGCTAAATTACAATATCCCCGCCGAATGTGCAAATCCGATGCGCCGGCGGCATGCCAGAAAGTCTTTTATCTGAAATTTTTCGTACCTTCACAAAATACACTTTGGAGGATTTTGAAATGAGCACACTTCTGCGCGGAGTGACCCTGAACGGGGTCAGGACCAACATATTGATTGACAACGGCCGATTCGAGGCCATAGGAGTCTGCGACGGGGCGCCGGCCGCCGAGACCGTCGAAGCCGGAGGCCTGGCCATACTGCCGGCCTTCTACAACACCCACACCCATGCGGCCATGAGCCTGCTCCGGGGCTATGCGGACGACATGCCGCTCCAGAAATGGCTGCAGGAATACATCTGGCCCTATGAGGACAAGCTCACGGCCGACGACATAGAAAAAGGCAGCCGCCTGGCCGTCAGGGAGATGGCCGCATCGGGCACGGTCTTTTTCAACGACATGTACTTCGAGGTGGACAGGACGGTGAAGGCCGTCGAAGAGTCCGGAATGAGGGCCTGCATAGGCATAACCGTGATGGAGAACCACTCCAAGGCCCTCGAGGACGGAAAGCATGAATTCGTGAGGCAGTGGAAGGACCCTACGGGCGGCCGCATCCGGCTCGCGATAGCTCCGCACGCCATCTACACCGTGGGCGAGAAAAAACTCAGGAGCAGCGCCGAATGGGCCCGCGAGAACGGCCTTAAGATCCATATCCATCTGAGCGAGACCCTGCAGGAGGTCCAGGACTGCCTGAAGGAGCACGGGACCACCCCGGTGCGCTATCTCGACTCCATCGGTTTCCTGGGAAGCGACGTGATTGCGGCCCACTGCGTCCATGTGGATGCGGAGGAATGGGACATACTGGCCGAAAGGGGCGTGACGGTGAGCCACTGTCCCTGCTCCAACATGAAGCTCGGCAGCGGCAGGTTCCCCTATGAAGAAGCTGTACGCTCCGGAGTGAAAGTGAGCCTGGGCACCGACGGCTGCTCCTCCAACAACAATCTGGACATGAGGGAGGAGATGAAGTTCGCGGCGCTTCTGGCCAAGGCGGTGTCCGCCGGCAAGGGCGACTCGCTGGAAAATATCGGCGACCCCTCGCTGCTTCCCGCCGGGGAAATACTGAAATGGGCCACCGTGAACGGTGCCGAAGCCATGGGAATCGACGGCGGAGTGATTGCGGCGGGCAAGGTTGCCGACTGCGTGCTCGCGGACCTGGGCGACCCGAGGCTCGCCCCCGGCCACAACCTGGTCTCCGACTGGGTGTATTCCGCCGACTCCGGATGCATACGCGCCGTGATGTGCGACGGGAAATTCATATACAGAAAATAAAACCAACCAAACCATATTGATAATGAATAAGCTACTGACAATCACCGCACTGCTCGCCGTCATGACGGCCGGGACAGCCGCAGCCGCAACCCGCGGAGGAGACAAGGTCGTGGAAAAGGTCATCGCCGCCGGAACCGCGGACAACCGGACCATGGACCACGAGGACTATCTCACCAACATGATAGGAGGACGCCTTGTGGGCTCCCACGCCCTGGTGGAGGCCGAGAGCTGGGTGATCGGCAAGTTCAAGGAATGGGGCCTCGAAGTGCAGGTGCAGGAAGTCGGCCAGATCAATGTCGGTTTCGACCGCGGCCCGTGGAAGGGCAGGATGCTCAGCGAGGACGGGATGGATCTGCATTTCTCCACCCCTTCATATACAAGGGGGACCAAGGGCCCGCAGAAAGGCCATGTGGTGATTGAGCCCAAGACCCGCGAGGAGTTCAACAGCATCAAGGGACGCCTGAAGGGCGCGTGGGTGCTTGTCAGCGGAA
Source organism: bacterium (assembly GCA_963646185.1). Lineage (GTDB taxonomy): Bacteria > Bacteroidota > Bacteroidia > Bacteroidales > UBA932 > Cryptobacteroides. The sequence goes on from CAVIVH010000009.1 coordinate 2,684, forward strand.
AGTCCAACGGCTGGCCCATCGACTGGAGCGCCAAGGGTGACGCCAAGAGGGCCGAGGCCATCGAGAAGGGAGAGGACGCCCCCGCCCTGTTCTACAAGGAGATGGTGGAGGCCGGCATCCTCGGAATAATCCAGGCCACCGACGTGCCGATCAGGGCCCTGTATGACAGGAACAACTGCTATGACATGACCATGGACAACCTGCCCCAGGTCCCGGACATCAAGCTGGACGCCGTCCAGTATGAGAAAATCCGCGCCAAGGTCCTGAGAAAGGACAGGTTCGAGCTCGAGTTCGACATCAGAAACCACTTCTACCCCGGACCGGTCAAGTACCACAACATCCTGGGCATCATCCGTGGAAGCAAGTATCCCGATGAATATGTCATCTCCGGAAGCCATCTCGACTCGTTCGACACCGCCACCGGAGCCATCGACGACGGACAGGGCACCGCAGTGAACATGGAGTCGGCCCGACTGCTCGCCACAAGCGGCGCAAAGCCCGAAAGGACGGTGATTTTCGCCATATGGACGGCCGAGGAATACGGACTCTACGGATCGAAATACTATGTAGAGAACAAGACCGTTCCCCTCGAGAAGATATCCAACTACTTCAACCGCGACGGCGGCCCCGAGGTCGCCACGTCAGTGACCGTGAAGCCCGCCATGTATGACGACTTCGTGAAGATCTGCGAGGGCGTGTCCGGAATCAACCCCGACTTCCCCTTCGAGGTGAAGAAGGACGAGACCCCCGCAGGGCCCAGGCCCGACAAGGCCGGCGGCTCCGACCATGCCTATTTCGCCATGAACGGAGTGCCCACAGTGTCCATAGACCTGGAGGACGTCAAGGGCTACGGTTTCAGCTACGGCGAGATCTGGCACAGCGAGAACGACCTCTACAACAAGGCCATACCCGAATATATGGAGCATTCGGCGGTGGTGAACGCGATCCTGGTATATGGCGTGGCCAATCTTGACCACCTCCTCTCCAGGGAAGGGCTGTACACAAATTAAGTGAAACAAGAGGCCGCGCGGAAATAGTTTCTTCCGTTATTTATTTCTAACTTGCGGCCTCATTTTTCAAACAGCTCGAAAAACCGATGGAACCACTAAAACATGAGTGCGGAGTCGCGATGATCCGCCTGAAAAAACCTCTGAAGTACTACCAGGAAAAATACGGCACATGGATGTACGGCCTCAACAAGCTGTATCTTCTCATGGAAAAGCAGCACAACAGAGGTCAGGAGGGCGCCGGTCTCGCCTGCAACAAGATGAACGCCCGTCCCGGCGAGGAATACATGTTCAGGGAGAGGGCGCTCGGCAGCGGAGCGATCACCGAAATCTTCGCCAATGTCCACAGGAACTTCGAAGGTGTGGACCCCGCGAAGCTCAACGACCCCGAGTGGGCCGAGGTCAATCTCCCCTATGCCGGAGAGATTTATATGGGACATCTGCGCTACTCCACCACAGGCAAGAGCGGCATAGCCCATGTCCATCCCTTTATGAGGCGCGACAACTGGAGGGCGAAGAACCTCTGCATATGCGGAAACTTCAACCTCACCAACGTGGACGAGGTGTTCAGCGACATAGTGGCCAAGGGACAGCATCCAAGAATCTACAACGACACCTACATCATGCTCGAGCTGCTCGGCCACAGGCTGGACCGCGAGAGCGAGAGGCTGTTCGTGCAGGCGAAGGATAAGGGCCTCGAGAACCAGGACATAACCCGCTACATAGAGGACAACATAGACATATGCAACATTCTGAGGACTTCCACCCCGTCGTTTGACGGCGGCTTCGTCCTGTGCGGCTTCACCGGCAGCGGCGAAATGTTCTCGATGCGCGACCCCTGGGGCATACGTCCAGGATTCTGGTATGAGGACGACGAAGTCCTGGTGGTGGCGTCCGAGAGGCCTGTGATCCAGACCGCCTTCGAGCTGGAGGCGGAGCAGATCCATGAGCTCGCCCCCGGCCAGGCCCTGACGGTGAACAAGCACGGAGAAGTGCACCTCACCCAGATCATAGAGCCGAAGGATGTCAGACCCTGCTCGTTCGAGAGGGTCTATTTCAGCCGCGGGTCCGACAAGGACATCTATGTGGAGAGAAAGGCTCTCGGAGAGCAGCTCACAGAGCCCATAAGCAAGGCCATAGACGGAGACCTGAAGCACACCGTGTTCAGTTTCATCCCGAACACCGCCGAAGTCGCTTTCTACGGCATGATGGAGGGCTTCAAGAAGAAGATGAACGAGCAGAAGGTGGACGAGATCTATGACCTGGTCCATGACCATATCCCGGACAAGGACGAGCTCCGCGCCATTCTCCACGACTATGTGAGAAGCGAGAAGGTGGCCATCAAGGACATCAAGCTCAGGACCTTCATCACCGAGAGCAACTCCCGCAACGACCTCGCCGCCCATGTCTATGACATAACCTACGGCTCGGTGACCCCCTATGTGGACAACCTCGTGGTCATCGATGACTCCATAGTCAGAGGCACCACTCTCAAGGAGAGCATCCTGAAGATTCTGGACCGCCTGCATCCCAAGAAGATAGTCCTCGTGAGCTCCTGCCCGCAGGTGCGCTTCCCGGACTATTACGGAATCGACATGTCCAGGATGGAGGAGTTCATAGCCTTCCGCGCCGCCATAGAGCTGCACATCGAAAGGGGCAAATGGGACAGGATAGCCGCCATATATGACAAATGCGCCGCGCAGAAGGACCTGCCCTCGTCCGAGATGAAGAACTATGTCAAGGAGATTTATGAGCCCTTCACCCCCGAGGAGATTTCGGACAAGATGGTGGAGATGCTGCGCCCCGACGGAGTGACCACCCCCATAGAGATTGTCTATCAGTCCATAGAAGGCCTCCACAAGGCCTGCCCGAAGAACCGCGGCGACTGGTATTTCAGCGGCGACTACCCCACCCCGGGCGGAGTGAAGCTCGTGAACCGCGCGTTCATGAACTATTATGAATCCAGACAGTAGCAGAATAACCCATAATTCATAACCACAATGAGAAGTTTTGTCAAATTCATGGCAGCGGGCGCCGCTCTGGCGCTGTTCTCGCTCGCCCTTCCGGCTCAGACAAAGCTGGAAAACACCCTGAAGTCACTCAACACGGTCTCGGGTGTGGAAAAACTTGAAACCAAGGCATTTTCCGAGAAATACCTTCTGCATGTGACCAGGCCGGAGAATCCGGAGGCCGCCGGCGAGATGGCACCCGGCATGCAGACCTATGTAAAATATGTCAGCGATGACGTGAGGAAGAAAGACCCGGGCACCTTCGAGCAGAGGGTGGTCGTGTGCCACGCCGGCTATGACAGGCCCACGGTGCTCGTGACCGAGGGATACTGGGCAGGATATGCGCTCAGCCCCGGCTATCAGGAGGAGCTCTCCAGGATGTTCAACACCAACCTCGTGGTGGTGGAATACAGATATTTCGCCGACTCCACCCCCGCCGACAAGGACTGGAACTATCTCACGGTGGGCAACTCGCTCGCAGACCTCCATCATGTGGTGGAGATGCTCAAGACCGTATATCCCGGCAAGTGGATTTCCACCGGCGTGAGCAAGGGCGGCCAGACCACCATGTTCTACCGCGCCTACTATCCGGACGACGTGGACATCTCCGTTCCCTATGTGGGACCCCTCAACAAGTCCGTCGAGGACGGAAGGCATGAGCCCTTCCTTTCCGACAAGGTGGGCACCCCTGCAGAGAGAAAGGTCATCGCCGACTTCATGATGAACCTGCTCAAGAAGAGAGACGTCTTCTTCCCCATGTACAAGAAGCACTGCGAGGAGAAAGGATACACATTCAGGGTTCCCCTCGAGGAGGTCTATGACCTGAGCGTCATGGAGTTCCGCTATGCCATCTGGCAGTATGGCACCCCCGTTTCCAGCATCCCTTCGCCGGACTCCTCCGACAAGGAGATCTTCGACTACTTCCTCGGCCTGTGCGAGCCCGACTATTTCTCGAGGCAGAGTTCCTATTACTCCTTCGACGTGATGGCCGCCAAAGAGCTCGGCTACTATGGCTATGACATCCGCCCCTTCAAGAAGTACATGTCCATCAAGACCACCAAGGACTATCTGCGCCGCGTGATGCTGGACGCTCCCGAGAACCAGCTCAAGTTCGACAACACCCTCTATAAGCACACGGTCAAGTTCCTCAAGGAGAACGACCCCAAGATGATCTATATCTATGGCGGATACGACCCGTGGGGCTCTTCCGGAGTGTGCACATGGCTTGACACTTCCAAGAAGCAGAACCTCAAGGTCTATGTCAAGGATGGCGGCAGCCACGGAACCCACATCAGTTCCTTCGACGAGCCCGTCAGGGACGAGATTGTCAACACTCTGAAGACCTGGCTCGAGGAGTAATCCCCCGGTTTTCTACATTTCAGAAATGACGGTCAGAATCCAGATCAGGGTTCTGACCGCCTTTTCGTTCAGCTCCACCAGAAGCTCCGGCGGCGCCCCGATGCAGGCCCATGCGGCATCGGCCACAGAAAGGAACATGACGATGGTGGTCACCGGCATGGCCAGCAGGTTGGTCATTATGAAATAGGGCGGAAACGACTTGAAATAAATCCACACGGCAGGGGCCGTCGTCAGCTGGCAGGAGATGCCGAGCGCCGCCGCCTTCCACATCTTCCGCACCGCATCCGGCCTGCCGCTTTCCGGATACCACTTCTCCATCTTCGGATATATGAAGACGATTCCGCATATGGCCAGATATGAGAGCTGAAAGCCGACCGACTTTATGACACCGGGCGAGAGGGCCAGCTGCAGGAACAGGGCCGAAAACAGCACCGTCCCCGCCCTCCGCCTGCGCCCGAGCAGGCGCAGAGTCTCGTTTGTGGCTATGAAAAGGAAGGCCCGCATTATGGACGGGGCCGCGCCCGTGCCTATGCTGTAAAACCAGCACAGAACCACTATGGCAATGCCCCTCGCCGCCGCAATCTTCGGCGAGTTTCCGAGCGGGGCCAGCGCCTTCATCAGAATCAGATAGATTATCCCCAGATGGAGCCCCGACAAGGCCAGGATGTGCGAGGCACCGCTTTTCCTGAACACTTCGACGGTGCCCCAGTCAAGCAGCGACCGGTCTCCGGTTATGAGCGCGCGCACCAGGGCACCGGTCCGGTCTTCCTCGAACGGAATGCCGGCAATTGCATCCCTGAGCCCTGCGGCGAACGACAGCGCCGCGCGGGTCAGCGGGCCTTTTTCTCCAGCGGCGAAGACCCCGCCCGTGTCGGAGGCCGCGAAACAATAGAACCCTGCCGTGAACCACAGCAGCCACAATGCCGTCCTGCCGTTTCTTCTGAGGAGAATGAGATGTGCGAGAAGGATGAAAAGCAGAAATCCGGCCGCCGAATCGAAAACCCAGACGGGGCCCGTGCCGGAATGCAGGACGGCGCCCGCGGCGGTTCCCGCCGTGAACAGAACAGACAACGCCTCAATCCTGTCACCCTTCATATCCTCTGTCTTCCGGTTCATCGGGAAACCGTCCCTGTTTTTTCCGTCTCCGGACTTTCAGAAAGGTCTCCCGGGACTAAATTAGTAAAAAACTTTGTAACTTTGCGGTCCTTGACAGAACTACAATCATAAAACATAAAAATGATCATCCTTGTAATCAATTGCGGAAGTTCTTCCATCAAGTACCAGCTGCTTGACATGAAAAACGACGACGTCTATGACCTTATCGCCAAGGGCATTGTCGAGAAAGTCGGACTTCCGAGCGGAATTTTCCAGTATGCTCCTGTCGGAAAGGAGAAAATCGTCAGGGAGCTTCCCATCCCCGATCATAAAGTGGGAATGCGCCTGGTGCTCGAAGCCCTCACGGACAAGGAGACCGGAGTGCTCAAGTCCATCGAGGACATAGAGGCGGTCGGACACAGAATCGTGCATGGCGGCGAATATTTCTCCGGCAGCGTGCTCGTGGACGACGAGGTGCTTAAGAAGATCGAAATCTGCTGCGACTTCGCCCCGCTTCACAACCCGGCCCATCTTCTGGGCATCAGGGCCGTGCAGGCAGTGCTTCCCACCGTGCCCCAGGTGGTGACCTTCGACACCGCTTTCCATCAGACCATGCAGCCCTATGCCTACATGTATGCCCTTCCGTATGAGTATTACGAGAAATACCGCATCCGCCGCTACGGCGCACACGGCACCAGCCATCAGTTCGTCTCCCGCAAGGGCGCGAAACTTGCCGGTGTGGACATCGACAACTCCAAGATAATCACCTGCCATCTCGGAAACGGAAGCTCCATCACCGCCATTGTGAACGGCAAGGTGGTGGACACCACCATGGGATTCACCCCGCTTGAGGGAATGATCATGGGCACGCGCTGCGGCAACATTGATGCGAACATCGTCCCCTACATCATGAAGAAGGAGAATCTCACTCCCGACCAGATGACCGAACTCATGAACAAGAAGAGCGGTTTCCTCGGTCTCTCCGGCGTGTCTTCGGACGCCCGCGACCTTGACGCCCTGGCCAAGAACGGAGACAAGAAGGCCAAGCTCGTGTTCAAGAAGCTCACCTTCGACGTGATCAAGAACATCGGAATGTTCGTGGCCGAGATGAACGGCGTGGACCTCATCCTGTTCACCGGCGGCATAGGCGAGAACGACGCGCGTCTCCGCCGCAGGGTCTGCGAGAACTTCTCGTACATGGGACTCAAGTTCGACTATGACGCCAACGCCTCCGGCAAGAAGGACATCCTCCTTTCGCAGCCCGACTCCACCGTGAAGGTGGCCGTCATCTGCACAGACGAAGAGCTTGTCATCGCCCGCGACACCATGCACATAGTCTCCAGCCTGGAGAACTAGCGGCATCCGCATAATACAAGAGAGAGTGGCCTTCCGGTCACTCTCTCTTTTTTGCCGCCAAAGGGATTCTATTCAGACTCCCTCACACAGCGGACTGAGACTGCGAAGCTGTCCTTGTGGGCATTGCCGCCGATGAGTTCGGCGAGGCTCTCGTAGATGGCGAGATACTTCATCTGCTCATCGTCATAGGCGGTCGAAGTCCATATGACCGAATAATCATCGATACCCTTGTAGCCCCACTCAGAGCCGGAATAATAGGCATATCCGCAGGGATACATGTTCATGCCCGTGGAATTGGTCACGTTCACGCCAGGCCAATAGTCCCACATCCTGTTCCCGTTGAAATAGGCGTCCACCATCAGCGAGCCGGCCGCCGACTTGAAGCTGCCGCCGCACAGAGTCTTGACCTCATCCTCGGCGGGAAGCCTCCATCCGTCGGGGCAAGAGACATTGGCCTCCTCCCATGTGTAAAGATTTCCGAACACCGCAGTCATGGCTCCACAGTCCGTATAGGGCCTGCCGGCGGAGGCATATTGCAGATTGGTATTCATCCAGTCCAGGCCGTTGTGAGACACATAGGTATAGACCTTGCCGTCGCGCGCGTCGGTGAAGCTCTTCTCGCCGTCCGGATGCTCAACGCCGGTGACGGACTCGTCCTTCACCACCGTCACATAACTATAGGCATAGGTATTCGAATAACCGTTGGCGAATGCCACACAGGTGATTTTCATGGTATATAGCGAATCGGGCACGACAAGCGAAAACTCGCCGGTCACCGACTCGGGGTCGTTCTCGAGCCTCGTGGTGTCGGCCTTGGTCACCACGCCGGTGGCCGCCCAGTAATAGCCGAGAGAGCCGCCGTCCGGATGCACAGCGCCCTTCGGAGTCATGCTCAGCGTCGTTCCCGGAGCAGCATAGGAGGGAGCCCTGAAATAAAGGCTTCCGCTGATCGACGGGAGAGTCTCGTCATCGTCATCTTTCTTACATGAAACAAACACACCGAGCAGAGCCGTCACCACCAGAATGGCAGCCGCAAATCTATCAAATTTCATTCGCTTCAGATTCTAATTTTCCATTAACCGAAATCACGCAAATATGCACAATTTTTCCCGTACCTTTGTACAAAAAGAGAGCCAAATGAAAAAAATACAGCTGCTGGCGCTTCTGGTGCTGGCATTGGGCACAATCTCCTGCGGAAAAGGAAGCTACAAAGTGATTCAGGGCTATGCCCAGGGCGGGACCTATTCGGTGAAGATCAACACCGACGGAGCCACCGAAGACATCGGCACCATAAGCCGGAAAGTCGATTCGCTGCTGGTCGTGATAGACAACACCCTCTCGGGCTACAACAAGAGCTCGGTACTCAGCCGGCTCAACGCCGGAGACTCACTGGATCCCGGGCCTATGTTCAGAGACATCTATGCGCGTTCCCTTGCCGTCTGGCAAGAGACCGGAGGGGCCGTGGACGTGGCTGCGGGGCCGCTTTTCGATGCATGGGGCTTCGGATTCACCAACGACTCCCTGCCCTCGGCCCAGACAGTGGACTCGCTGCTGAAGACCTGCGGCATGGGGAGGCTTCCGGCCGACCTGGACTCCGCCCTCACGCTCAAGCCTGTCCTCAATTTCAACGCGATAGCCCAGGGCTACAGCTGCGACGTGATCGCGGACTATCTCCATTCCATAGGAATCAGGGACATGCTGGTGGACATAGGCGAAATCTACTGCGAGGGCCTCAACCCCTCCGGCAAGCCGTGGACCATCGGAGTTGACCGCCCTGTGGACGGCAACGAAACTCCCGGAGCCGACCTGGACGGAGTCTGGCAGAGCGACGGCGGCGCCCACGGAGTGGTGACTTCGGGCAACTACAGGAAATTCTATGTCAGGGACGGAAAGAAATACTCCCACACCATAGACCCGCGCAACGGCTGGCCCGTAACACACAACCTCCTCAGCGCCACCATAATAGCTCCCGACGCGACAAGCGCCGACGCCTATGCGACCTATTGCATGGTGATCGGTCTGGACGAGGCCGTCAGATTCATTTCGGAGATGGACGGGATTGAGGGCTATCTCATCTATGATGATGACGGCGGCGTCATGAAGGAATGGGCCTCCGCCGGCTTCAATCTGGTGAAGCGATAGAAGCATCCGGCAGTCTCCTCCAAGACCTTCGCTTCGCTCATCCCTTGTTGACGGGGGCCCGCCAGCGGCAAAATGCCCACACCGCCGGGCGGTCTGAGGACCGCTTTTTACACGCTTTGCGGCGGTCCCTCCCCCGCTTATGAGGCCGCGGGCGGCCACAGGTCTCCGGAGGAGACTGCCGATGCGGGAGCCAACTGATGCGGGTCAGTCTCTCATATCAGTGACAACCCAGGAGGAGTCAAGGCCGGAGGTGTCGAACGACCAGGTCTTCTTCCTGTCGGAATAGCTGATTCCGGAAAATTCGAATGTGATTTTCACGCCGCTCCTGAGAGCGATCTCCGCGGCGAAAAGAGAGCCGCCGAGGTCAAAATAAAGCTTCAGTTCCGAAATCTCCCCCTTCCGCGAAGGCGTGAGCACAGTCCCGTGGCACTTCCTTCCGCCATAGACCGAACTGCCGCCCCCCGAAACCGCAAACGAAGAAAGATTTCCGAACCATGCCACCGGACTCGCCGACTGGCCGCCTTCAGGAGAACAGTCCTCCACCACGACCTCCTTCGACTTCGCGTCCACCGACCATACCGTCCTGCCGTCACACCACAGGTCAAGCCCATCCCTGTCTATATGCCAGCTGTCCCCGCAAAGATAGGCCGTGCCCGAATCAGACATGCCCGAAGAAGTGCGCATCACATAAGAAGCCGTGACCGACGACGACGCCACCCTGGCGGCAAAACTGTCATAAATCCCGTCTGCCGCGGCCGTAAACGCCGAAAGGGCGCAGACGGCCATAACCGTGAATATTCTTTTCATGACTGAAATCTCAATGGACACACCCGCCCCGGGCTACTGCTGCGACTTATACGCGGCGATTATCTTGTCGAGCTCATTATAGTCGGCGACAAGCACCTGCCTGGGCTTGGAACCCTCCTGCGGCCCCACGATGCCCGCGGCCTCGAGCTGGTCCATCACCCTGCCTGCCTTGGCATAACCCATGCCAAGCTTGCGCTGAAGGTCAGAAGTCGAGCCCCTCTGGGTCATCACCACCTGGCGCGCGGCCTCCTCGAAGCGCTCGTCCAGATTCTTCATGTCCACAAGCGCACCGCCGCCCTCCTCCTTGTCGTCCGGGACAGGGAGATAATAAGGATGGTTATAGCCCTTCTTATAGCCCTGCTGCTTGCCTATGAACTCGGTGAGGTCGTTGATCTCCGAGTTGCTTATGAACGCGCTCTGGATTCGCTCCATGTCGGCGCCCGCAGAATAGATCATGTCTCCCTTTCCGATCAGCTTCTCCGCTCCGGTGGAGTCGAGAATGGTCTTGGAATCCACCGCAGAGAACACCCTGAAGGCGACTCGGGTCGGGAAATTAGACTTGATCAGACCAGTCACCACGTCCACCGAAGGCCTCTGCGTAGCCAGTACCACATGAATGCCGGCGGCACGTCCCTTCTGGGCCAGACGGATAATGGAGGTGGAGATGCTCCGGGCCATGGCCTTGGCGTCGCCGCTTCCGCCCACAGACATCGTGAGGTCCGCATACTCATCCACCACGACCACGATATAGGGCATATAGCGGTGGCCCTCGGTCGGCAGCAGATGACGGTCCTTATACTTCTCGTTATATAGCGTGACCTTGTTCACAAGAGCCTTTCCCATCAGCTCATAACGCGCATCCATCTCCACACAGAGCGAACGGAGTATGCGTTCCGCATTCTTGGAATCCTTGCAGATGGCATTGTTGTACTCGTCCTCCTCGCTCACCGACTCCTCGATCTGGGCCAGATAATGCTTGATCAGGCGCGCATAGGCAGAAAACTCCACCATCTTCGGGTCCACGAAAACAAACTTCAGCTCGGAAGGATGCTTGGAATAGAGCAGAGACGAAATCAGCACGTTCAGTCCCACTGACTTACCCTGCTTGGTAGCGCCGGCCACCAGCAGATGCGGCGCGTCGGCCAGGTCGAACACCTTGACCTTCTGGGTGATGGTGTAGCCTATGGCCACCGGCAGCTCGGCCTTGCTT
>CAVIVH010000009.1:13678-15949 GCA_963646185.1 bacterium
GGCTTTGAGCGGGACTATGGACGGCTCGTCATTTGCCACCTCTATGCCCACGGAATCGTTCAGGGTCTCCATCCTCACTCCCTTGGCATGCAGAGCCATGGCTATGTCCTCCTGCAGGTTGCGGATAGCCGAAATCTTCACTCCGGGAGCCGGATAGACCTTATAGAGAGTGACGGTGGGGCCGACCACGGCCTTCACGTTGTCCACGTCAATCTTGTAGGTCTTCAGGGTAGCCCTGATCTTGTAGTTGTTTCTCTTGAGTTCCTCCTGGGGGACCTTGTGGATCAGATTCTCATAGTCGTCCAGCAGCTCCAGCGGGGGGAAACGGTAGTCCTTGAGCTCGTCGCGGACATCGATTCTGGGAAGTTCCTCCTGCACATCGGTGGATATGCCCTCCCCTTCCTCTATCTCAAGGCCTTCGCCGCCGTCCAGAGTCACCTCTGCGCTTGCCGGAGCCGGAGCTGCCGGCTCGGCGGCAACCGCCGACACGGGTTCGGAGGCCACGGCCTCCACGGGAGCCTCTTCCGGAACAGTCTCGACGGAAGGCAGGCTTATGCCCTCGCCGGCGTCAGGAGCGGGCTCGGCCACGGGAGCCCCGCTGTCCGCGGGAAGGACCTCATCAGGGACATGGGTGCCGTCCGCCTCGCTCTTCCTGAGCCAGGTGAACGTCTTTTTCTTCTTCTCCGCGGGAGCCTCGACATCGGAGGCGGCGGAAGCGGCAGGCTCCTCATCCTCAGACTGAAGACGGTTACCCAGATTCATGAACCATTCGGAGAAGCGGCTGCTGGCGAAGATGAACCAGAGCACGGTGAACACCGCTGCGGCGCAGCCGGTGATGATGACGCCGAACAGATTCTCGGACCAGCTGACGGCCACTCTGCCGCAGTCGCCGCCAAGTCCGCCGCCGAACGCATAGTCCATCCCGGTGTGGGCGGAGACCATGGCCAGGATGAAGGACGAGACAAAGGCGGCAGCCACCGAAAGGACTACCACCCTGAGCGCGGAATAGCTCCTCCTGCCCAGCAGCATGCGCAGCGAAAGGGCTCCGAGCGCGATTATGAGCGCGAAAGACCCCAGGCCGAACCAGCGGCACACGAGGGTCCATCCCCATCCGGCCCCGGTCTTTCCTCCGGCATTGGCCACATCCACGGCGGGGTCCATCATGGACGGGTCGCCGAGAAGGCTCTGGTCAGCCTTCCATGTGAAGAGGTAAGAGACGGCGGAGACCAGAGAGAACAGTGCGGCCAGGGCCAGTGCAAGCCCCGTTATCTTCACAATCTTCTTTCTGTCCATCAATTATCTGCCTTTCTGAAAATTCTTTCTGCGTCCGTGTTTCTGCATATTCCCGTTCCTGCGGCCTCTTGCGAAGTCCATGTTCATTCCGGGCTTGGAGAAATTGGCCTCGGAGGAGACGCGCGAGAGGCGGATTCCCTCGGGGACCTTTATGCGATAGTCCGAGAGCTTCTCGATGTCGCTGAAAATGGTCTCGTCGGCCACGCTGTCCTTGTTCCAGATGAGATACTGGGTGCGCATGTATATGGCCAGCGAGCGGACCACGGCCGTCTTCTGCTCACCGTCGGGGAGGGTCGAAATCAGGTCTATGATGCTTTCGATGTTCCTGCCGTAATGAGTGGCCTTGACCGGCTTCTTCTGAAGGGGAATCGGCATAGGGTCGGTGTGCATGTCCCCGGGCGAGGGCATGGGATAGGGCGAATCCACGTCAAGCTTGAAATCGGAAATGATGAAAAGATGGTCCCACATCTTGTGCTCCCAGTTTTCCTCCTGATGCACCTGCGGGTTCAGAATCCCCATCACCTTCACTATGGCGGCGGCCTGGCGGGAGCGTTCCTCCCTGTCCTCTATGGCCATCACATCCTCGACCATCTTCAGCACGTTCCGGCCATATTCCGGCATTCTGAGCTTCTCTCTTTCAGTGTTGTATTCCAGCTTTATCTCGGTATCGGAACTATTCATCTCCTTCATTGGTTTGATTCGGGCAAATATACTATTTTATTTTCATAAAGGTACCACAGGCAGGCCGTCACGGGACCTTCGCCCATGGCCCTGTACAGAGAGGCATATTTCGCTATCTGAGCCATGTAACGGGGGTTTTCGTCGCCGAACTTATAGTCGATTATGAGGGTCCGGCCGCCGTCCCTGACCACACGGTCGGGCCTGTAGACCTCGCCGTCGGTGTCCATCAGCGAAACCTCGTTCTCCACGAGCGCAGGGTCGTCGGGGAACCAGCCCTTTCCGGCCACGGAGGCTATC